>NZ_JBAGKH010000039.1:0-47234 GCF_036689765.1 Streptomyces poriticola | reverse complement strand
GGCGGGCGGGGGGGCGCCCCGCGCGGGGGGGGGGGGCCGCCCACCCGGGTTCCGCATGTCCCCACGGCCGTCCTCACGGCCGTCCGCGCAGATGTCCGCACAGGACGTCTCCCTTCCGGAAGGAGTACGACGATGAACCGCTCGGTCTTCGTCACCGGCGGCAACCGCGGTATCGGTCACGCCGTCGCCCGGGCCTTCGCCGACGACGGTGACAGGGTCGCCGTGAGCCACCGCACGGGCAGCCCGCCCGAGGGCGTGCTCGGGGTCCGGGCCGACGTCACGGAACCGGGTGCGCTGGAGCGCGCGTTGCGGGAGGCGGAGGAGGCGCACGGCCCTGTGGAGGTGCTGGTGGCCAACGCCGGTGTCACCCGGGACCGGCCGATGCTGCGGATGTCGGACGAGGACTTCGACGAGGTGCTCCGCACCAACCTCACCGGGTCGTTCGCCGCGGTACGGGCCGCGGTGCGCAGCATGCTGCCCGCCCGGCGCGGGCGGATCGTCCTGGTCTCCTCGGTGCTGGGCTTCCTCGGCGCGCCGGGCCAGACCAACTATGCCGCGTCCAAGGCGGCCCTGCCGGGCCTCGCGCGCTCTCTGGCGTGGGAACTCGGGGACCGCGGTATCACGGTGAACGTCGTCGCGCCGGGCATCATCGCCACCGACATGACCGCGGCACTGCCGGACCGGCGCATGGGCGAGGTGATGCGGATGACCCCGCTCGGCCGGCCCGGCACGGTGGACGACGTGGTCGCCGCGGTCCGGTTCCTGGCCGGCGAGGAGGCCGGCTACATCACCGGGGCGGTCCTCCCGGTCAGCGGCGGCCTGGGCATGGGACTGTGACCCGTACGCCGGGCACCGGCCCGCACCCGGGGACCGCCGCGCCCGCCTCCGCGTCCGGCGCCCGGGCGCACCACCCGGGGTGCTGGACGGAGGTGCTGCGTCCCGCGGCGGGCCCCGGCCCGCGCGTCGTCGTCTTCCCGCACGCGGGAGGCGCCGCCCGCCGCTACCGCGACGTGCTGGCGCCGCTCCCGGCCGAGGCCGAGGTCGTCGGCGTCACCCTGCCCGGACGGGAGCGGCGCGCGGGCCTGGCCCCGCACACCACGCTCGCCCGGGCCGTCGCGGGGATCGGGGCGGAACTACGGGCACCGGCAACGGGGCGCACCGTCTTCTACGGCCACAGTCTGGGCGCACTGCTGGCCCTGCTCGTCGCGTACCGGGGCGGGGTGCGCTGTGACGCTCTGGTGGTGTCGTGCTCACTGCCCGGCTCCCGCGCCTTCCCCCGGCCCGCCCTGCTGGGCACCGGCGCGGGCCTGACGGCCGTCCTGGCACGGCACGGGCTGGCCGCCGACGCCCTGGAGGACGCCTCCTTGCCGCCGGCGCGCCGGGCTCTCGCCCATGACCTGGCGCTGGCCCGGGAGGCCCTGCTCGCCGTGGACGGGGTGTGCGTCGACGTACCGCTGACCGCCCTCGCCGGCGACCAGGACCCGCTGGTCCCGCTCGCCGCGCTGCCCCTGTGGGCCCGGCTCACCCGGGGTCCGTTCCGGTCGCGGCCGGCCGAGGGCGGCCACTTCCTGCCGTTCACCGCCCGCGGTCGGGCGGCCGTGCTGGAGGAAGTCACCGCGTCCCTCCGGCCGTCCGGTCGTCGCAGGGATCCCTCCCTCACGCCCTGACCGGCTCCGGGACGAGGCCGGACCACCCCTGCAGGACGGCCGCGGGGGTCTCGTCGCCGGCCAGGATCCGCTTCTGCAGGCCGCGCAGCCGGTGCGAGGGCTCCAGGCCCACGCCGTCGGAGAGCGCGGTGCGGGCCTGCTGATAGGCCGTCAGCGCGTCGTTGCGGCGCCCGGAGAGGTACAGCGCGAGCATCAGGTACTCGTGCAGCACCTCGTCGTAGGGGTCGAGGGCGACCAGCGCGTGGAGCTCGCCGACGACCTCGGCGTACCGGTGCAGCCGCAGGTCCAGGCCGAGGCGCTGGGCCAGCACCGCCTTGCGGTCCTCCTCCAGGCGCCGCACATGGGCCCGCAGGACCGGGCCCGCCGGTACGTCGGCGAGCGGGGCGTCGCGCCACAGGTTCAGCGCGGCGTTCAGCAGGGCGGAGGCCTCGGTCAGGTCCGCGCGTGCCTCGGCGGCTGCCGCCTCGGCGACGAGCCGCTGGTGGCGGACCACGTCGAACTGGTCGCCGGGCACCTCCAGCCGGTAGCCGGTGGGCTCGGTGATCAGTGTCTGTCTGGCAGCCCGGCCCGCCCCGCTCTGCTGGGCGCATCCGATGCCCTTGCGGATCCACATGACGCAGTTCTGGATCCCGGTGGAGGCGCTTCGCGGTGCGTCGAGGTCCCACAGTTCACGCTCGATGGTGGCGCGCTGCACGACCCGCCCGCGGTTGAGGACGAGCATCGCCATGAGCTTCCTCGCCTTCACCGCGGTCGGGACCACCGAGGTGCCGTTCACCGTCACCCGGAGCGGTCCGAGCACTCTGGCGATCATGGTCATTCCTCCTTCGCCGGTGACCGGGCTCCACACCCATCCATGTGTATCAGTTCATACATGTACTGGAGGTCACCTTCGTCGCAACAGTAGCGCGATCCTCGGTGCATGACACACCCGCGTCCGGCAAAGACCCCTCGCAGAAAAGGCTGGATTGTCCGCCGGTCACCCGGGAGGTCATCCGGTCGCGACCGGGCCGTCCTCGCACCGCCACCCGGTGGTCGGAGTCATAGTTAGCCTCGGGTATATCTTTGGACTCGCGACAACGACGAGGGGGCGATCCGCATGGGCGGAGCAGCGCAGGTGGCGGTCATCGGGACGGGATGCCGGTTCCCGGGAGCGAACGGGGTGGAGGAGTTCTGGCGGCTCCTGGTGGAGAACACCGATGCCGTCGGGCCCGTCCCCGGGGACCGGTTCGACATCGCACCGCACTATGCGCCCGAGCCCGGCGTACCGGGCCGCACCGTCTCCCGGCACGGCGGCTTCCTCGACGACCTGTACGGCTTCGACGCCGCCTTCTTCGGCATCGCCCCCCGCGAGGCGCTCGCCATGGACCCGCAGCAGCGGCTCCTGCTGCACGTCGTGTGGGAGGCGCTGGAGGAGGCGGGCATCCGGCCGTCCTCCCTGGCCGGCAGCGCCACCGGGGTGTTCGTGGGGCAGGCGACCGCCGACTACGGCGAACAGGCCGGCGACCGGCCCACGGACGTGCACGGCATGGCGGGCGCCCGGCTGCGCGCGGTCACCGCCGGACGGGTGTCGTTCGCCCTCGACCTGCGCGGCCCCAGCCTGGTGGTGGACACCGCCTGCTCGTCGTCCCTGGTCGCGGTGCACCTGGCCCGGCAGAGCCTGCTGTCGGGCGAGTGCGATCTGGCCGTCGCCGCCGGGGTGAACGCCGTCCTCTCGCCCGCCGACGCCGTCACCTACTCCCAGGGCGGCATGCTCGCACCGGACGGCCGCTGCAAGTTCGCCGACGCCTCCGGCGACGGGTTCGTCCGCAGCGAGGGCGTCGGCGCCGTACTGCTCAAACGTCTGGACGACGCCCTGCGCGACGGCGACCCGGTGCTGGCCGTGCTGCGTGGCAGCGCGGTCACCAACGACGGCGCGGGCAGCGGACTGCTGCTCCAGCCCGCCGTGGCGGGCCAGGCCCACATGGTGCGCGCGGCCTGCCGCAGCGCCGGCGTCACCCCCGGCCGGCTCGACTACCTGGAGGCCCACGGCACCGGAACCCGGGTCGGCGACGAGGTGGAACTGCGCACCCTGGCCGACGTGCTGCGCGAGGACCCGACGGCGGACCGCCCGCTGCGCGTGGGCTCGGTGAAGTCCAACATCGGCCACGCCGAGGCCGCCGCCGGGATCGCCGGCCTGATCAAGACCGTACTGATCGCCCGTCACGGCCTGATACCGGCCTCCCTGCACCAGCGTTCCCCCCACCCGGTCCTCACCGAGCCGGGCGTCCCGCTGGAGGCCGTCACCCGCAACACCCCGCTGGAGCCGACCGGCCCGGCCGCCGTCCTGGGTGTCTCCTCCTTCGGCCTGTCGGGCACCAACGCCCAGGTCATCGTGGCCAGTCACGCACAGGCGGCCTCCGCGCCCACACCCCCGGCGGGCCGCCCGGAGCGCGCACCGGACGCCGGTGAACCGCAGTTGCTGGTCCTCAGCGCCCGCACCCCCGCCTCGCTGCGCCGCCTGGCGGAGCGCTACGCCGCCCATCTGGAACCGGGCGGGCGGGGCCGGGCCCACCGGCTCGCCGCGCTCTGCCGGGCCGCCGCGACCCGGCGCGACATCCACGCCCACCGCCTCTGGGCCGTCGCCACCACCCACGACGAGATGGCCGCCGCGCTGCGCACCCTGGCGCGCGGCGAGGAGAGCGCGGACGGCGGTCTCGGCGAGGCCCCCTTCCACGGGGACCGCCGGATCGCCTTCGTGTTCCCCGGCCAGGGCGCCCAGTGGCGGGGGATGGGACGCCGGCTGCTCGAACACGACGCGGACTTCCGCCGCGCCATGACCGAGTGCGACGCCGCCGTCCGGGCCGAACTGGGCTGGTCGGTGATCGAGACCCTGACCGGCGCCGACTCCACGGAGGAGACGGGGTCCTGGGACGGCGTGGCCGTGGTGCAGCCGCTGCTGTGGGCCGTCCAGGTCTCCCTGGCCGCGGCCCTGCGCGCCAGGGGCGCCGAGCCCGCCCTGTGCCTCGGGCACAGCATGGGCGAGGTGGCCGCCGCCTGCACGGCGGGCGCGCTGTCGGTGCGGGACGCGGCGGCGGTGATCTGCCGGCGCAGCAGCCTGATGGCCCGGCTGGCCGGGCGCGGGGCGATGCTCGTCGTCGAGCTCGACGCGGACGCGGCCGCCGCCGCGGCGGCACCCCACGCCGGTGCCGTCTGCGTCGCCGCGCGCAACGCGCCCCGCTCCACCGTGCTCGCCGGCGACACCGGGGCGCTGCGGAGCATCGCCGCCGCGCTGGAGGAGGACGGTGTCTTCTGCCGCCTGGTGAAGGTCGACGTGGCGTCCCACTCACCGGCGATGGACGAGCTGCGGGAGGACCTGCTCACCGCTCTCGCCGGTCTCTCCCCGCGTCACGGTGAGACGGACCTGCTGTCGACCGTCCGGTGCGCGCCCGTCGACGGCACCGGCCTGGACGCCGCCTACTGGGCGGACAACCTGCGCGAACCGGTGCGCTTCGTGGACGCCGTACGGCAGGCGGCCGACGGGGAGGCGACCGTCTTCGTCGAGATCAGCCCCCATCCCCTGCTCACCCAGGCCGTCACGGCCACCCTGGAGGATCGCGGCGAGACGCCGTCCGCCGTGGTGACGCTCAAGCGACGGCAGCCCGAGCCGGAGAACCTGCTGCGCGCGCTCGGCCGGATCTTCGCCTGCGGCGGCAGGGTCGACTGGGACCGGTGCCTGCGGACCGACGAGCGGGACCCGGAGCCCTACGTGCCGCTGCCGACGTACGCCTGGGACCTGGAACGGTTCCGCCGCGAGACGGGCCCCGCGACGGCGGCCGGCCACGGCCGGGAGTTCGCGCTGCGTGACCTGGGGCTGCCGGTCCCGGGCGACGGAGTGCGCGGCCGGGGCCCGGCCACGGTGCCCGCCGTGCTGTACCTGGAGGCGGTGCGCCGGGCCGCACGGGACGCCGGCGGCGGACGGGACGCGGTGCTGAGCGACATCGAGTTCGGCGGCCGGCCCCTGGAACTCGCGCGGGCGGGCAACGCCACCGTGCGGGTCGAGCTGACCGCCCTGCCGGGCCGGGACGCGTTCGCCTTCACCGTCACCGCCGGGCGCACCGAGGACGGACACCGGGACGGCGACGTCCTGCTGAGCGGACGGGCGCGGACCGTGGACGCCCCGCCGGACGGCGAGCCGGCGGGGGAACGGCGACCGGGGCGGGAGCTCCTCGACGACGCGCTGACCCGGTGCGGGGAGTACGTGCCCGCCGCCGAGTTCTACCGCCGCACCAGGGCGCGCGGCCTGGCGGTCGACGACCCGCTGCGCACGGCCGCCCAGGTGTGGCTCGGCGACGGCGAGTGCGTCGCCCGGATGCAGGGCACGCCCGGCGCCGCCCCGGCCGCGGCCCTGGAGGCGGCGCTGGTGACCATGGCGGCCACCTGGCCCCGGACGGCGCCCTCCGGCGCACAAGGCACCCTCCTGCCGGTGTCGTTCGGCCGGGTGCACATCGCCGACCCCGGCGCCCTGGCCGCGGACCACTGGTCGCTGACCCGCTGCGTCCCCGGAACCGGGCCCGGTGAGGCCCACTGCGACGTCCGGCTCGTCGCGCCGGACGGGCACCTGGTGGCGGAGTTCCTCGGCATCCGGCTGCGCCCTCTCCCGTCGTACGGCACGGCGGAGCCCTCCGGTACCGCGAGTGCCCCCGCGGGCACGGGTGAGACCGCACCCGCCGCCCCGCCCCGGCCCGCGGCCACCGGGATCGTCCGGCCGCACCGGGACTCACGGCCGCAGAAGCCGGAGCGGGCGGTGCGGGAGGCCGACGTGCTGCGGCACGCCGCGACCGTCCTCGGCATCTCGGCCTCGCGGCTGGATCCGCGCCGTCCGCTGCGCAGCCTGGGGCTGGACTCCCTGCTGGCCACCGAGCTGAGGGTGCGGCTGAACCGTGCGCTCGGCGTGGACGTCACCGCCCAGCGCCTGCTCGGGCCGGACCCGTTCGGCGAGATCGCCGGGGCACTGGCCGGAACCCGCCCCGCCCCCTCCCCGGCCGGCGCGCTCGTCGGGACCCGGGGCCGGTGAGCGCGCCGGGACACGGGGCGGTCCGCGGCCCGGGAAACAAGTCCACGATTCATTCATGTACTGTGGTATAAATTTCGAGGCCGGGGGATCTCACAGAGGCGTGAGAAGCGAGGATCACATGAGCGCCGAGCCGGCACCCCTTGGGCGTCGCGAACGCAGCAAGCAGCGGATAAGGGACCGTATCTACACCTCCGCGCTGACCCTGATCGCCGAACAGGGCTACGACCGCACCACCGTCGACCAGATCGCCGAGCACGCGGACGTCGCGCGCGGGACGTTCTTCAACTACTTCCAGCGCAAGGAAGACCTGGTCACCGCCTGGGCGCAAGCGCGGCAGCGGCGTCTGGAGGCGTGCATGGAGGAGTCCATGCTCGCCCGCGAGGACGGCGTCACGGTGCATCTGGAACGCTGCATGCTGGCGCTCGCCGAGTTCAACGAGACGGAGCGGGAGATCACCTCCGCGATGCTCCAGGCCTGGGTGAAGGCGGGCCGGCCGCTCCTGGAGGAGCCCTACGCCGGGCGCGTGTTCGCCACCATGATCGAGGCGGGCCGCGAACGGGGCGAGATCGCGGTGGACATCGACCCCCTGCGGGCCGGCAACATCCTGCGGGACTCCTATCTGGGCCTGCTCTACCGCTGGTCGCAGAGCCCGGAGCCGCGGGTGCCGCTCCACATCGAGCTGCGCGAGGTCCTGCGCATCGTGCTCAACGGGATCCTGTCCTACGCCCGGCCGGTCCCGTACGCCCCGGAGCCCGGGACGCACAGCAAGGCGTAGCCGGGACGGCGGCACCGGGCCCCGCTCGTCGTCGGCGCCGCCCGGTCCGCCGTGCCCGCGGTGTCCGGGGCGGGCGTCTCAGCGCTGCCGGGCCGGGCCGAACCAGGTGGTGAGGGCGGTCCGCAGCGCGGTGGTGTCGGGTGTGCGGTCGCCGTCGGCCGCCCAGGCGACATGCCCGTCGGGTCGGACGAGGACCGCGGCGGGAGCGGGGATCTCACCCCGCGACGGGACGGCCCAGTGGCCGTCCTCGCAGCGCGCCTCGACGAGGTCGACGCGGTCGGCCCAGCCGGCCACGGCCGTCCCCAGTGTGGTGCTGCCGCGCAGGTCGAGCAGGACGGGGCGGGCTGCGTGCAGGAGTTCGTGGACGCGGGTGACCCCGTCGGGCGCCTTGAGCCCGGCGTCCGGGACCCGGCGGCCCGCCAGCGGGTGACCGCCGTCGACCGGGTACCGCACGTCCAGCGCGGTGAGCATGTCGCGCAGCTGCCGGTTGACGTCGTCGAACACCAGCAGCGAGCCGAAGACGTCGCGCAGCGCGTCGGTCTGGGCGCCCGGGCGGGTGAGGGCCGCCTGGGCCCGGGTGTTCTGCAGGACCCGCTCCCCGACGGGGTGGCGCTCGGCGTGGTAGCTGTCCAGCAGGCTCTCCGGTGCCCGGCCGCGCACCACCGAGGCGAGTTTCCAGCCGAGGTTGACCGCGTCCTGCACTCCGGTGTTCAGTCCCTGCCCGCCGGCCGGGAAGTGGATGTGCGCCGCGTCGCCCGCGAGCAGGACCCTGCCCGCCCGGTACCGGTCGGCCTGCCGTGCGGCGTCGCCGAACCGGGAGATCCACCTGGGGTTGCGCATACCGTAGTCGGTACCCGCGAGTCTGATCAGCGACCGGCGGAGCTGCTCGAACGTCGCGGGTTCGTCGCGGTCCGCGACCCGGTCGTAGTCGGAGGTGATCACCCGGTACCAGCCGGGCTCGAACGAGATCGCCGAGTAGTCGCCGGTCGCACAGCGCCGCGCCCAGATGTAGTCCTCGGGCAGGTCGGGGAGTTCGACATCGCCGATCAGCGCGGTCATCGTCGCCGGAGTGCCGGGGAAGGCGATGCCCGACAGCCTGCGCACCGTGCTGCGGCCGCCGTCACAGCCCACGAGGTAGCGGGCGCGCAGCAGTGCGGGGGCCGCCTCCGCCGTCCGCAGCTCGGCCGACACCCCGTCGTCGTCCTGACGGACTCCGGCCACCTCGGACGACCAGCGCACCCGTACGCCGAGTTCTTCGGCCCACTCCTCCAGCAGCCGCTCGACCGCGGACTGAAGGATCATCAGCGGGAGGGGGTGCCGGGACTCCAGACCGTCGAAGTCCAGCATGAGTCCGGAGAAGTGGCCGACCGGCGTCAGGTCGCCCGCCGCCAGGAACCGGTCCAGGACCCCGCGCTGGTCCAGCACTTCGAGGGTGCGGCAGTGCATCCCGCCGGCCCGGGACTCCCCCGTGCGCTGCGCGAGCCGGTCGACCAGGGTCACGTCGACGCCCGCCAGTCGCAGCTCGCAGGCGAGCATCAGGCCGGTCGGCCCGGCACCCGCGACCACCACGTCCGTGTCCCAGCCCGTGTCTGCCACGCCGCCCCTCCTCCGCCATGCGCTCCGCGACGTCGCCGGAGCACCCCCACGTTCACGGAAGCGGATCGGGCGGTCAAGACGGTGCCGGTGCCGGCACCGGGCGAGCCGGTGCCGGAACTGTCCGGTGTCCCGTCGGCGGGACGACGGCACAGGACGGGGCGGGGCGGGGACCGTTGCCCGGGTGCCGCGGGGTGTGCTCTCGTTGGTGCGCCTGAGGCCCGACACACCTGACCGGTCCGCGCCGTGAACCGGACGTGACGGCCGCCCCGGACCCGGCGGTGGCCGTCGCCGCATCCGGTGACATCGGCACCCGCCAGTGGCCCCTGCACGGTCCCGTACGCCGAACTCCGTCCCGCCGGCCGGCGGGTGGACGGAGCCGGCGAGGCACTGCCCGTTCCCGGACGCGTGCTCCTCCCGGCCCCCGCGGCTGGGTGATCCATGCGTCCGTCGACGGACGGCGCACGAGGTACGGAACAGCCGAGTGCCGAGTACAGACGACTCCCAGGAGCACGGAATGACGACACGCAAGCGCTTCGAGGCCGCCCTGGCCGGATTGGCGGCGGCCACCGTGCTGGCGGCCACCGCCTTCACGGCTCCCGCCCAGGCGGCACCGGACACCGCGGCCCCGCCGGACGGCCACCGGGCCACGCAGCGGGCGCTGGACGCGGCCGTGGCAGCCGGTGTCCCCGGCGTCACCGCCCAGGCGCGGGACACCGCCGGGGTGTGGTCCTCGGCCTCGGGCGTCGGCAGTCTGCGCACGGGTGCGCCGCGCCGCACGAACGACCGGTTCCGGGTCGGCAGCATCACCAACACGTTCGTGGCGACCGTGCTCCTCCAGATGGAGGCGGAGCGGCGGCTCCGTCTCGACGATCCCGTGGAGCGGTATCTGCCCGGCCTGGTGAGGGGCAACGGCAACGACGGCCGCAGGATCACCGTGCGGCAGCTCCTCAACCACACCAGTGGCCTGTTCGACTACCTCGCCGACGAGGAGTACGGCAGGACGTACCTGGTGGGCGAGGGCTTCCTGCGGCACCGGTACGACACCCTGACTCCCGAGCGGCGGGTGAAGGTGGCCCTCTCCCACGAGCCCCTGTTCGGACCCGGTGCCAGGCACTGGTTCTCGCACACCAACGACATCCTGGCCGCGCTGATCGTCGAGCGGATCGGCGGCAGGACGTACGAGGACGAGGTGCGCGACCGGATCATCGAGCCGCTGCGGCTCAGGGCGACGTCCCACCCCGGTGACAGCGTCCGCCTGCCCCGGCCGAGCAGCCGCGGCTACGCCAGACTGTTCCCGTCGGCGCCGGACCGGATCGACGACGTCACCGAGATGAACGGGTCCCAGGGCTGGGGCGACGGCGACATCATCTCCAGTGTGGGCGATCTCAACCGGTTCTACCGGGCCTTGATGCGCGGGAAGCTGCTGCCGCCGCGCCAGCTGAAGGCGATGAAGACCACCGTCGACAACCCGGACTTCCCCGGCTCGTCCTACGGGCTCGGCATCGAGCGGTTCACGACGAGCTGCGGCACCCCGTTCTGGTACCACGACGGCGGCACGGTGGGGTGGCTCACCCTGGCCGCCACCACGGAGGACGGCAGCCACCAGATCACCGTCAACTACAACAGCAGCTGGGGAGCGGAGACCGTCCTGCCCATTCTCGACGCCGAGTACTGCGAGGAGCCTTCGCCATCGGCCTGAGGCAGCACGCGGATGTGCGGAATTCCCGGGAGAACCGCCGGTGCACTCCTTGCGCCGCGCCGGCCGGACCTCGAATTCCACCGTGCTGTCCCGCTGACAGGACAGCGAACGGAGCCGGCCGGGCGGCGGAAGGAAAAGGTCCCGGAACCTCGGCGTCCTTGCAATGTGCCGTTAGTCTTCGGAAATTGGTCCCGGGGCTGGACCGCTGACCAACGAGGGGTGTGATGTCCGGATGTTCGTTCCCCGTCACTACCGCGAACCGGACGGTTCATGGATAGCCGATCTGATACGCCAGAACCCACTGGCACTGGCAGTGATCAACGGGAGCGCCGACGACGGCCCGTTCGCCACGCATCTTCCCGTGATCCCGGACCCCCGGACGACCGGCGAGTGGCCCGACGACCTGGTGGGCGCCACCCTGCTGGGACACATGAACAGGGCCAATCCGCAGTGGCGGGCGCTGAGCACGGGAGACGTGGTTCTGCTGGCTTTCACCGGGCCGCACGCGTATGTCTCGCCCTCGGTGTACGGAACCACGCCGGCCGCACCGACGTGGAACTTCACGTCCGCGCATGTGCGCGGGGTGGTGGAGAAAATCGATTCGATCGAGGAGACCCTCGATGTCGTGCGGGCCACCGCACTGTCCTTCGAAGCCCGGTTCGGAGCCGACTGGGACCAGTCGGAATCGATCGGGTACTTCCGGGAAATCGTCTCCGGGGTCGGCGCGTTCCGGATAGCGGTGACGGGTTCCCAGGGAATGTTCAAACTCAGCCAGGAGCAGCCGGCCGAGGTCCGGGAAAGGGTACAGAAATCGTTCGGCGCACGCGAGTGCAGTCGGCACCGGGACACGGCCGAACTCATGAGCAGGCTGCCCCCGACGGGGCCCTGAACCTCACGGGCCGCGGGGGGCGAGGGGCCCGGCCGCCCCGATCCCGCTGTGGGGCCCGGCTCCGGCCGGAGTCGGGCCCCACAGCCCGGTCACCCTGTGCCGCAGGACTCAGTCCAGGGACAGGCGCCGTTCGGAGTTCTCCAGCACCTGGCTGGCGGCCGCATCGAGGGTGGCCATCACCCACTCCTCCAGCTCGGTGCCGGCCTGTGCCGCCGCCTGGTGCCACCACTGGAGCCGGTTGCCGGGCACGGCGAGCCGACGCGTCGCCGCCGCGGTGTCCTGCTGCGGTGACCTCCCCTCGCGCTCGCTCCGGATGGAGTTGCGCAGTTGCTTGGTGCTCCACTGCAGCCGCTCGGCGCGGTCCAGCCAGGTCTCCTGCGCGTCGACCGGCAGCGATGCCAGCTCGGCGTGGTGCTGGAAGCTGAGCGCGGGCCGGCGCCGGTCCAGTTCGAACCGGCGGGAGACCCATGCGTAGTTGCGCAGCGTCTGGTACTGGAGCCCGGCCGCGCGGATGCCGCGCTCATAGCGGTCGGCGTAGTGGGCCTTGCCGTACACCAGCCAGTCCCCCAGCCACCAGGACGACGAGTTGAGCAGCCCGGAGAGCTGACGCCCCGCGTGTTCCCACTCCTCGAACGCGAGTCCGACGGGGATGTGCAGCCCCACCTTCGTCGTGAGTACCTGATCGCGCCGTGACTCCGCGCCACCGGCCCTGCGGTTCCGCGGCGCGGTCCCTGCGGGCCTGCCGAATATGACCGATCTGGATTCCTTGCATTCCCCGACCTGATTCGCCATCATGCCCCCCGAGTCGACGCGCTTATACACCGAGTGGGTTCGCGGTGACCCCCGCTGAACACGGAAGCATTCACCTCGTTTACTGCATGCATACAGAGAACAATGACCACCGCCCGCGGTTGCGCGGCGACGACCTGGATGAACCGGGAAATGTCCGGTCACCAGTGCCGGCGGGGTGGCCAATTGCTGTGGCCCCTGAGTAGACCCCGGCAGCGGCACCAGTTCAAGGATCTTGGCACCATCGAGCACTACTTTACGGAGTTCGAACGTTCCCTTGACGCGCGATCCGGTCCGCTGATGGCGCGATTACGTTGCAGGCGCATGCGGAAGCCGGACTTCGAACCAGCCGTCGCACCAGTCAGGACCACCCCTGACGCCACAGCGGCCCCCTGCCCTCCACCTCTTCGACAGCACCTAGGGACGGCACATCTCTGCAGGTCACGGACGCGTGATGGCAAAGAGCGGAGTCGGCGGCAGCGTCGAGACGCGGCGGGCGGACGCGGCGGGCCCCGCTCCCCGTGGCACCGGTCCCTGCGCCGTCCGAGGTGCCGGATAAAGCCAGGGAACCTGACGGTGGCGCCACCGTGGAGCGCGTCCTACACTCAACCGCCACACGGCCAGTAACCTCGGGGGAGTTGTCGCGGCATGGAAACGGCCCCACCGCAGACCTCGTCGACTTCGCGCCATGCGTCGTACACCGTCGATTCGGATTCGTCACTGGAACACTTCAGCGGAACGATCTTCAGGAGCTTACGCCGGATCGACCAACGCAAGTGGGCCCACGCCTATCTGAGCGGGTTACTCGTCACGCCGGGCAAGAAGTCGGTGCGCAGGATTGCCGCCGGAATCTCCCGCGACCCCTCCGTCGTACAGTCCCTGCGCCAGTTCGTCAGTCTCAGCCCGTGGGACTTCGGTGATGTCATGGAGGAGATCACCCGTTGGGTGGCGCACCGACGCCCGGAGCCCGTGTGGCCCATCGGCCGGGCCGTGCTGCCCAAACGGGGTGAGAAGTCGGTGGGCGTGCACCGCCACTTCGACCTGCAGTCGGGCCGTACGCTCAACTGCCAGCTGGGGCTGGGTGCCTTCCTCTGCGTGGGTCCGGCGCAGATTCCCGTCGACTGGTGTCTGCACCTGCCGGCGGCCTGGACGCAGGATGCCGGGCGGCGCAGGGAGGCCCGCATACCGGACTCCGAGCGGTACCGGCCGATGTGGGCGCACGCGCTCCGGCTCGTCGACCGGCTGACGGCCCGGCTGGGCTCCCCGTCCTCCGTGGTTCTCGCCGACATGAGCAACGAACCCGACGTGGGGCACCTGCTGCGCGGACTGGCCAAGCGGCGCCGTGACGTCGTGGTCGCGGTGCCGCCGCACCTCGCCGTGCTCCCCGTCGGTGAGGCCGCCCCCGCACCGGTGAGTGCGCGGACCCTGGTCCTGGCACAGAGCCCGGAGACGGACGTCGTCCCGCTTCCCGACGGACGGCAGCGCACCACCAGCCTCCAGACGTCCCTCATCCACCTTCCGGGCAGCGCCCCGGGGCGCTCCTGCGGCCCGCCCTACCGGCTGTTCATGGAGGTGGGCCCCACCCGCGCATCCGGCCGGCTGTGGCTCACCAGCCTCGCCCACCACACCCTCGGGGCGGTCGCCGCGATCGCGGCACTGACCGGCGGGACCACGAGCGTGATCGATTCCCTGGAGCAGGACTTCGGACTGCTGGACTTCGAGGGGCGCTCGTTTCCGGGTTGGTACCACCACATGGCCCTCATCTCCGCCGCGTACACCTTCCGTCGCCTGCACGGCCTCACCCCGCCGCCGCCCCGCGGCCCGGCGCCGCACCTGCCGTAGCGACGGCGTCCGGTTACCGAGTGCCATGATGGCATTGTCTGGCGCCAAGTCTAGTACCAGGTCGAGCCAATATGGCGCGCAACAGCGGCATCGAGGCGTCCGAGGCCTGCTCCCGCTCCCGAGGCCGCTGCCGCGACCTGTGGATTCGCGCCGCCGGAAGCGGCGGCGCGGCGGGTCCTCCTCGCCTCGACGTTGACCGGAAGAAGTCGGCGCCGCCCTGCCACGGCCCGGGCCCCGGACCGGCGTTGCCGGACGCGACCTGGCCGGCGACGGCGCGAATGAACCGATCGCCGCTCGGCGACCACGTCGCCGAGCGGCGGTGCGCGTCCGGTTCACGGGACGCGCCTTGCACTGGGGTCAGAAAGGTGCCACGATGACACCATCGTTCGACCGTCGCGGACGGCAATCCGGGCGCGGGGCCTCCGTCACCTCGCCGGACGCCGTTGCCCCATCCGGTGCCGACGGGCGGTGACCGGTCCTCCATGATCACGGTATCGCTGCCGCACCGCGCGGCTGCCCGGTGCCGTACTCGCGGGCCCCGGAGAGAAAAATTCCCCCGCTCTCCGGGGCCCGCGCCCTCTCGCGCAGCGCCCGCGCCGGACCGCAGCACGCCCAGCAAGCCTGCCGGCCGGTCAGGAGACGCCCTCCGTGCGGTGCTCGAGGTGCCGGAGGACATCCCCCAGATCCGCCAGGAGCGCGGGTTCCCCGGCTCTGAGGTAGAAGTGCCCGCCGGGCAGCGCCAGGAGACGGAAGGCGCCGTTGGTCAGGTCCGCCCAGCCGCGCATCTGCTCCGGGGTCACTTCGGGATCGTCCTGGCCGGTGTAGGCGTGCACCGGGCAGTCGAGCGGGGGGCGGTGGCCACCGTCGTACTCGTCCACCAGCCGGTAGTCCGCGCGGATCGCGGGGAGCAGCAGCTCCCGCAGTTCGGGTTCCGCGAACACCGCGGCCCGGCTCTCGTCGAGGCGCACGATCCCCGCGATGATCTCCTCGTCGGTGCCCAGGAGACGCTGCCGGCCGTCCAGCAGATGCGGCGGGCGCCTGCCCGACACGCACAGGGCGGCCGGAGGACGCCCCCGCTTCTGGAGGCGCAGCGCCACCTCGTGGGCCACCGAGGCGCCCATGCTGTGGCCGAACAGCACCAGCCGGTGCCGCGTCAGCCCTTCGAGTGCCTCCGCGACGTCGTCGGCAAGGGCTTCCAGCGTGGACGGGAACGGATCACCGAGCCGGTCCTCGCGGCCCGGGTACCGGACGGCGAGCACTCCGACGTCCGGCGGCAGCGGTCCGGGCCAGCCGCCGTACGCGCTCGTCCAGCCGCCGGCGTGCGGGAAGCAGACGAGCTTGGTCCCGTACCCGTCGTCGTCGTGGAAGCGGCGTATCCAGCGCTCGTCGTCCGGGCTCCTCATGTGCGTTCCCCTCGTCGGGCGTGCGTTCAGTGGAGGTCGCCGCCGACCTCGACGGGGACCGCGACCGGGCGCCCGGCGTTCCGCCCGGCACGCCGGGCGACGATCGAGCCGGCGATCTCCCCGCTGCGGACGGCGATGTTCGACAGCAGCGAGGAGGTCAGGCCGTGGCTGTGCTCGGTGCCGCCCTGGAGGTAGATTCCGCAGGTCAGTTCCGGGTCGGTGACGACGCGGTAGTCCCGCTCGATCCGGTACCGGCCCGCCCCGTCGCGCAGACAGTGCCGGTCGAGGTCGCCGAGCAGGCCGGTGGGCTCCATCCCGCGGTAGCCGGTCGCGCAGACCAGCGCGTCGCAGTCGAGTTCGCGCACCTCCGCGTCGGGGCCCACCTGGAGTGAGACGCGGGTCTCGGCGCCGACGCGCTTCACCCCGGTGACCCTCGTGAGGTTGAGGAACCGAAGCCGTTCGACGCCTCGTACCTCGTCGTCGTACGCCCTGCGGTACAGGTCCCGGATCACCTCGTCGTCCACGACCGAGTAGTTCGTGTTGCGGTGGTACCGCCAGAACGCCTCACGGGTCTGCTCGGTGCCGAAGTAGTAGTCGTCGACGGCCCCGGGATCGAAGACCTGGTTCGCGAAGGGGGTGTCGTCCGCCACGGAGTACCCGTAGGAGGGGATGACCGAGTACACCTCGGCGTGCGGAAGCTCGTCGTAGAGGAACCTGGTAATCTCGGCGGCGCTCTGGCCCGCCCCGACCACCGCCACCCGCCGCAGCTTCGGCGGGTCCGTCCGGCGGTACTTCTCCAGGAACTCGGAGCTGTGCCAGACCCGTTCGTCCCGCTCGGTTCCCTCGGGCATGTTCGGGACCAGGCCCGTGGAGACCACCACGTTCCGTGCCTCGACCACGCGCCCGGCCCGGCGGGCACTGCCGGCGACGTCCAGCCGCAGCCGGTCCGCCTCCGGAGCACCGCCCGGAACCAGCCGGATCGACCTCACCTCCGAGCCGTACTCGACGCGGTCGGCCACCCGGGCCTGCGCCCACTCGAGGTACTGGTGGAACTCCTCGCGCGTGGGGAAGAAGTCCTGGTTGTTGACGAACCGCGGGAGCCGCCCCGACGCGTGCAGGAACGCGACGAAGCTGAAACTCGATGTCGGGTTGCGGAAGGTGACCAGGTCCTTGAGAAAGGAGATCTGCATGGTCGCCGACGGCAGCAGCATGTTGCGGTGCCAGCCGAAGGAGGGCTGGCGCTCCAGGAAGAGGGCGCTGACCTCCTGGTCCGGACCGCTCGTCCGGCACTCCTGCAGGGCGATGGCCAGGGACAGGTTGGACGGACCGAACCCGACGCCGACCACGTCGTGGATCTCGGGTTCACGTTGACTCATGGAGAATTCTCCCGCCAGAAGGACCGTTGTCGGGGTGGGCTCGGGGTGGAGGGCCGGCGGCTCGCGGCCCGCGCGCCGCCGGCGGCGGGCGCGGTGGCCCCGTTCGGACTCAGAGGACCTCGCCGTCCTTCGTCCTCCTGCGGAGTGCGGGCCTGCTCGACCGGGCGACGTCCCCCCACAGGTCCGACAGACCGGCGATGGTGCGCGCCGCGAACAGCTTGCGGATGGACACCTCCTGGTCCAGCTCGGCGCGGATCAGGCCGACGAGTCTGATCGCGCGCAGTGAGTTGCCCCCGATGTCGAAGAAGTCGTCGTCGATGCCGACCCGTTCCACCTCGAGCACGTCCGCGAACGCCCCGGCCAGGACCCGCTCGGTGTGGTTGCGCGGTGCCCGGTACGACCCGTCGTCGAGCGACGGATCCGGCAGCGCCGCCCGGTCCACCCGTCCGCCCGCCGTCACCGGCAGCCGGTCCAGCACCACGAACACGGACGGCACCATGGACTCCGGCAACCGCCCCGCGGCGAACCCGCGGAGCTCCTCGCCCGAGACGCCGGCTCCGCCGCCTGGGACCACGTAGGCCACCAGCCTCTGCTGACCGGAGTCGTCGCGCCGCACGACAGCGACCGACTGGGCGAGCCCCGGGTGTTCGGACAAAGCCTCCTCGACGTCGGCCAGTTCGACCCGGAAGCCGCGGACGTCCGCCTGGGCGTCCGACCGTCCGACGTACTCGAGGCGCCCCTCGCCGTCCCACCGCACCCGGTCCCCGGTCCGGTACATCAGTCCGCCGGGCGGCCCGAACGGGCAGGGCACGAACCGCTCCGCCGTCCGTGCGGGCTCCCCGGGACGACCGCGCGCCACACCGGGTCCGGCCACGTACAGCTCTCCCGCCACGCCGGCGGGGACCGGCGCGAGCCCCGGTCCCAGGACGTGGAGGGCGGTGTGGTCCATGGGACCGAGGACGCCCGCTCCGTGGGCGGGCTCCTCCGGCGTCAGACGCCGGCAGGCGGCGGACAGGGTGGCCTCCGTGGGGCCGTGGGCGTCGACGATGGTCATCTCGGGGCAGGCCTCCCGCACACGGCGTACGGCGGCAGCGGGGACGCGGTCCCCGCCGGTCCACACCTCGCGCAGCCCGGCGAGGCACTCGGGGCGTCCGGCCGCGACCGCCGCGAACGTGCCCGGGGGCAGCCAGACGGTGGAGATCCCGTCGGACTCCCGGAGCGCGGGCAGGGCGGCGGTGTCCAGCTCCCCCGGAGGGGCCACGACGACCCGGCCGCCGTTGAGCAGCGGCACCCAGACCTCGAGGGCGAGCGCGTCGGTGGTGTGCGGCGCGTGCCACAGCACGGTGCCACGGCTTCCGTCCCGCCAGTTGCGGTCCAGCACGAACCGCTCCAGGTTCCGGTGTGTCACGGCGACCCGGGTGTCCGCACCGGCCGGTGCGCCGCCGTGCAGCACCGCCAGCAGACTGTCCTGGCGCGGCGGGACCGGGACCGTGCCCGCCCCGTCGACGGCTTCCGTCCGGAGGTCGTCGAGCAGCAGGACCGGGATGTCCGGACCGGCCGGGAGCGCGGCGGCGGTCGCGGTGTCGGTGAGCAGGAGGCGCGCCGCGTCAGCGGCGCTCCCCTCCGCCGGGTACTCCGGATCGACCGGAAGATAGGCGCCGCCCGCCTTCACCACCCCCAGCAGGGCGACGACCAGATCCACCGACCGGGGCAGCGCGACCGCCACGACCGTCTCGGGCCCGACGTTCCGCCGCCGCACCGCCGCGGCCAGGCGGTTCGAGCGCGCGTCCAGTTCCCGGTAGGACACCGTGGTGTCCCCGGACACCATCGCGACGGCGTCGGGGGCCCGCTCCACCTGGCGGGCGAACAGCTCCGGGACCGTCAGCCCCGGCAGCGGCGCGGCCGTGTCGTCCGGCCGCGCCGGCAGCCGGTCCGGCCCGGTGCCGTTCCGCACGTCCAGCGCGCCGACCGGCGTGTGCGGAGCGGCGGCCGGCACGGCCCGGATGTGGTCGAGCAGGTCCTCGCCGATGGCACGCAGCTCCGCGCGGGAGTAGAGGGCCGCGGGGGCGTCGAGCCGGAGGAACAGGTCGCTGTCGGGGCTGCCGTCGGTGCAGAAGCCGATCGACAGTTCGTCGAAGGTGCCGGTCGTCGCGGAGAAGTAGCGCCCCGGGCGGCCGGCGAAGTGGATCTGTTCCACGAAGTCGACGACGTTCAGGACGGCTCCGAAGCTGCCCCGACCGCTCAGGACGGTGCCGCACGCGCGCTGGATGTCCGAGTAGTGGCAGCCGGTCCGCCCGAAGATCTCGTACGTCTCGTCCACCACCGCGTCGGCGATCCCGGCGAAGGAGGTGCCGAGCGGCACCCGCATCCGCACCGGCACCACGTTGACCGCCAGACCGGGTGTCCGGCCCGCGGCCCCGGTGCGGTTTCCCACGGCCAGCGACAGGAGGAACTCGGGACGGTCGCAGCGGTGGCGGAGGAAGACGGCCGTGGCCGCGGTCAGCAGCGAGGACATCCAGACGCCCAGGGACTTGGCGGTCTCGGTCCAGGTGTCCGCCTCGGCGCGCGGGACGGTCAGGGTCCGGCTCGCCATCCCGATCGAACCGGCCACCTCCGACCAGCGGTCGGCGCCGCTCAGCGGCTCGGAGAGCGCGGCGCGCCGCGCGTCGGACAGGGCGACGCCGGGGACCTGGGCGGGTGCGGGCGCGTGCGCCAGGTAGTCGCGCCAGAAGGCGGTGTCGTCGGTGAACCTCTCGGAGGCGTTGTACTCCTCGGCCAGGGCCGCGTACGACCCGGCGTCCCAGGGGTACGGCGGCTCCGGTACCCGGTGGCCCCGCCGCAGCGCGGTGTACACCTCGGCGATGCGGCGCGAGAGCAGGCCGCCGGCACCGTATCCGTCCGATACGAGGTGGTGGTAGGAGATCACCACCAGTGAGCGGTCCGCCGCGAGGGTGACCACGCCGAGCCGGAGGAGCAGGTCCCGCTCGAGGTCGAACGGCTGCCGCACCATGTCGGCCAGCGCTTCGCGCGCAGCCTGCTCCGGGTCGGCCTCGGCACTCAGATCCAGGTGAAAGGGCCGCCAGTCCCCCAGCTCCCGGGGTACCAGCCGCAGTCCGCCGCCGTCGTCCACGAAGGTGACGCGCAGGACCTCCGCCTCGTCCAGTACGCGCAGCATCGCCGATTCCATGACCGCCGCGTCCAGTCCACCGTCCACCTCCCACATGGCCAGCGCGTGGTTCAGCATGTCGGGAGACATCTTCTGCGCCAGCCACATCCCCTTGTGCGCGGACGACGCGCCGAACGAACGCATTCGGATCAACCCCTCAGCAAGAAGGCCGGGAACAGCAGGAACTCACGGATCACTTCGGGTCGCGTTCGGCCATCGCGGACACGATGTGCCGGGCGATCAGTCTCGGTGACGGGTACCGCAGCACCAGGTTCGCCCTCAGCCTGATGCCCGTCGTCGCGGCGAGCCGTTTGCTCAGCTCCACCGAGAGGAGCGAGTCGAACCCGAGGCGCTTGAACTCCCCGTCGGGGTCGAGGGTCTCGCCCGAGGCATGCCCGAGAACGGCGGCGGCCCTCTCGAGGACGTGGTCGAGGACGACCGCCTCCCTGTCGGCATCGGGCCGGCCGGCGAGCAGGTCCGCGAGGGAGACGGGCCGGCCGCCGGCCGGGGGCGGCTCCGTCGGGGGCCTCTCCACCACCGCCGCCGGCGTGTGCGAGGAGCTCAGCCAGTACCGCTGCCGCTCGAAGGCGTAGGTCGGGAGGTCCACCCGCCGCCGCTCGCCGAAGAAGGCGTCCCAGTCCACGGTCCCGCCCCGGGCGTGCAGTTGGGCGAGGGAGCCGACCACGGCGTCCACCTCCCCCCGGTCCCGCCGCGCGGAGGCCAGGACCACCGTGCCGTCCAGGTCCTCGACCATCTCCTGCACCGGGTAGGTCAGCACGGGGTGCGGGCTCATCTCCACGAACACCCGGAGACCGTCGTCGACGAGCCGCCGCACGGAGGTCTCGAAGCGCACCCGTTCGCGCAGGTTGCGGTACCAGTAGCCGCCGTTCAGCTGCGCGGTGTCGATCCTCCTGCCGTGCAGGGTGGAGTAGAAGGGAAGTGCCGACGTCCTCGGGCTCACCGCGGTCAGCGGCCGGATCACCTGGTCGCGGACCCGGGTCACCTGGGGCGAATGGGACGCGTAGTCCACCGGAATCCTCCGGGCCTGGACGCCTTCGGCGTTCATCTTCCCGACGAACTCGTCGAGTGCGTCCGGTTCCCCCGACACCACCACCGAGCGGGGCCCGTTGACGACGGCGACGCTGAGGCGGTCGCCCCAGGGGGCGAGACGTGCCGCCACGAGATCCGCGGACTCCGCGACGGACGCCATCCCGCCGTGGCCGATCAGTTCGGTCAGGGCCCTGCTGCGGAGTGCCACGACTCTGGCGGCGTCGCGCAGCGACAGCGCGCCGCACACGTGGGCGGCGGCTATCTCGCCCTGGCTGTGTCCCACCACCGCGTCCGGTTCCACACCCCAGGACCGCCACAGGGCGGCCATGGACACCATCACCGAGAAGAGCGCCGGCTGTACCACGTCCACCCGCTCCAGCGGAGGCGCTCCCCCGGCGCCCCGCACCACGTCCAGCAGCGACCAGTCGGTCCACTCGGCCAGGGCGGCCGCGCACGCGTCCAGAGTGCGCGCGAACACCGGGAAGGCGGCGTACAACTGCCGTCCCATACCGGTCCACTGGGAGCCCTGGCCGGGGAACATGAAAGCGACACCCCCGAGGTCCGCGGCGGCACCGCGCACCACCCCGGCGGCGTCCCCGCCGTCGCGCAGTGCGGCCAGACCGTGCAGCAGCTCGTCCCGGTCGCGGCCGAGGGCCACCGCACGGTGCGGGAACCGCGACCGGCAGGACACCAGCGACCAGCCGACGTCGGAGATGTCCGGGCCCGGGCGGGCGGCGGCGAGGTCGTGCAGCCTGCCCGCCTGCCGCGCCAGGGCCGCCGGGTCCTTGCCCGAGACGGCCCACGGCACCAGGCCGCCGGCCACCGCCGGTCCCGGACCGCCCCGTTCCGCCGGATCCCGCGCAGGCTCCTCCTCCAGGATGACGTGGGCGTTGGTGCCGCTGACCCCGAACGACGACACCCCGGCCCGCCGCGGACCGTCCGGCCGGGACCACGCGCGCCCCTCCACCAGCAGCCGGACCGCCCCGGACGACCAGTCCACGTGCTGCGAGGGCGCGTCCACGTGCAGCGTCTTCGGCAGCCAGCCGTGGCGCATGGCCAGCACGGCCTTGATGACGCCGCCGACCCCGGCGGCGGCCTGGGCGTGACCGATGTTCGATTTCAGGGATCCCAGCCAGAGCGGCCTGCCCAGCGCCCGGTCCTGCCCGTAGGTCGCCAGCAGAGCACCCGCCTCGATGGGATCGCCCAGCACCGTTCCGGTGCCGTGGGCCTCGACCAGGTCCACCTCGGCGGCGGAGACCCCCGCGTTGGCCAGGGCCGTGCGGATCACCTTCTCCTGGGCGCGGCCGTTGGGTGCGGTCAGACCGTTGCTGGCCCCGTCCTGGTTCACCGCGGAGCCGCGCAGGACGGCCAGCACCGGGTGGGCGTTGCGGCGGGCCTCGGAGAGCCGCTCCAGCAGCAGCACCCCCACCCCCTCCGCCCAGCCGGTTCCGTCGGCGCCGTCCGCGAAGGCCCTGCACCGGCCGTCGGGGGACAGCGCCCGCTGCCGGGAGAACTCCACGAAGATCGCAGGCGTCGGCATCATCGACACCCCGCCCGCCAGCGCGAGCGAGCACTCCCCCGCGCGCAGCGACTGCGCCGCCATGTGCAGGGCCACCAGCGACGACGAGCAGGCCGTGTCCAGGGACACCGCAGGGCCGGTCAGGCCCAGTTCGTAGGCCACCCGCCCGGACGCGACGCTCGGGGCGCTGCCGTACAGCAGGTGACCCTCCAGCTCGGGGCGGTCCGCCTCCAGGAACCGCCACCCGTACTCGGAGGAGCTGACCCCGGTGAAGACACCGACGTCGGCCCCGCGCACGTCCGCGGGGACGATGCCGGCCCGCTCGAGGACCTCCCACGAGGTCTCGAGCAGCAGCCGGTGGTGCGGATCGACGGCCAGCGCCTCACGCGGGCTGATGCCGAAGAACCCGGCGTCGAAGTCCGCCACGCCGGTGAGGAACCCTCCCTGGCGCGTGTAGGAGCGGCCGACGGCGTCGGGATCCGGGTCGTACACGTCCCGCCATCCGCGGTCCTGCGGGAACTCGGCCACGGCGTCGCGGCCGTCGCGCACCAGGCTCCAGAGGTCCTCGGGCGACGAGACGCCGCCCGGATAGCGGCACGCCATGGCGACCACGGCGACCGGCTCGGCCCGCCCGGCCCTCAGTGCGTCGTTCTCCTGCCGGAGGCGGTCGCGTTCCCCGAGCAGCGCACGCAGCGCGCGCTGCACCCGGTCCGCGCCGTCCGCCGGGTGCTCCGCGGAGTGCTCCATGTCACTTCCCCCTCTCGTCCAGGGCCAGGTCGACCAGTGCGTCCAGGTCCAGGCCCGCCAGTCCCTCCGCGCCGGGGCCCGGCTGCCCGTCGGTGTCCGGCCCGGTCGGACCGGCGCAGGCCAGGACCGGTTCCAGGAGGCCGGCGCTGCGCAGCCGGTCGATCGGGACGGTCCGCAGCACCTCGCGGATCTCCGCGTCCTCGGACGGCTCCGTCCGCCCCGCCGGGCGCAGCAGTCCGGACAGGTGCCGGCCCAGTTCGCGGGGGGTGGGATAGCTGAAGACCACTGTGGACGGCAGCCGCAGCCCGGTGCCGGAGGCCAGGCGATTGCACAGTTCGACCGAGGTCAGCGAGTCGAATCCCATGGGGGTGAAGGCCTGGTCCGCGTCGACGGCCGCGCCGGAGGGGTGTCCCAGCACGGTGGCGACCTGGTCGCGGACCCAGTCGAGGACGGCGGCCTCCGCCTCGGCCGCCGGGAGCGTGGCCGTTGCGGCGGGAAAGCCGTGCGCGGTGCCGGGCCCGGGTGCGGCCGTCCGGGCGCGGTGCGGCCGTCCGCCGTCGACGAGGTCGCGCAGGAGGAGCGGCCGCTCGTCGCGGGGCCTGTTCCGCAGCGCGGCGAGGTCCAGCCGGGCGGGGACGAGGACCGGTTCGCCGGTGGCGCACGCCGAGTCGAACAGAGCCAGCGCCTCGGGGGTCGGCATCGCGGCGACGCCCATCCGCCGTACCCGGGAGAGGTCGGCCCGGTCCAGGTGCCCGGTCATGCCGCTGCGCCGTTCCCACCAGCCCCAGCACAGCGAGGTGCCGACGAGGCCGGTCGCCCGGCGGTGCGCCGCCAGACCGTCCAGGAACCCGTTCGCCGCGGCGTAGGTGGCCTGCCCGGCGGTGCCGAGCGTCCCGGCGAGGGCGGAGAACAGGACGAACGCCGTCAGGGTGTGACCTCTGGTCAGCTCGTGCAGGTTGACCGCACCGCCGACCTTGGCACGCAGTGCCCGGTCGAGGCTCTCCGCGGTCAGCGACTCGACGGTGCCGTCCGCCAGCTCGCCGGCCGCGTGCACGACCGCGGTCAGCGGGTGGTCCCGGGGCATGCAGGCGAGCAGGTCCGCCACCGCGGCCCGGTCCGCGACGTCGCATTCCACGACCTTGACCTGCGCGCCCGTGCCCGTCAGCGCCGAGACCAGCTCGGCTGCCCCGTCGGCCGCCATGCCCCGGCGGCCGGCCAGCACCAGGCTGCGCACCCCGTGTTCGGTGACCAGGTGCCGTGCCACCAGTGAACCCACGCCCCCGGTCCCGCCGGTGACCAGTACCGTCCCGCCGCCGAATCCGTCGCCGGTCTCGAGGACGAGCTTCCCGACGTGCCGGCCCTGGCTCATCTCACGGAACGCGCTGCGTGCGTCGCGGACGTTCCGGACGGAGATCGGGTTCAGGTGCACCCGCTGTTCGTCGAAGAGGTCCATGACGGACCGGAACATCTCGTGGATCAGGTCCGGGCCCGCCTCGTAGAGGTCGAAGGCCCGGTAGTCGACTCCCGGGTGGTCGGCCGCCACCTGCTGGGGGTCGCGGATGTCGGTCTTGCCCATCTCGATGAAGCTCCCGCCGCCCGGGAGCAGCGTCAGCGAGGTGTCGACGAAGTGGTGCGCGAGGGAGTTCAGAACCATGTCCACACCGCGGCCGCCGGTGAGGTCCAGGAACTTGCCCGCGAACTCCAGGTCCCGGGAGGAGGCCAGATGGTCGTCGTCCAGTCCCATGGCCCGCAGGGCCGGCCATTTGGCGGGGCTCGCGGTGGCATGGACCTCGGCGCCGATGTGCTGTGCCAGCTGGACGGCGGCCATGCCGACGCCGCTCGCCGCGGCGTGGATGAGGATCCGCTGCCCCTTTTCCAGCCTCTTCAGGTGGAAGAGCGCGTAGTAGGCGGTGAGGAAGGCACCCGGCACGGACGCCGCCTCGGCGTGGCTCCACCCGTCGGGGACGGGCATGAGCAGCCGGTGGTCGGCCACGGCCACGCGGCCGAAGGCGCCGGTGAAGATGCCGGTCACCCGGTCGCCCGGCGACAGACGGGTCACGTCGTCCGCCACCTCCAGGACGGTTCCGGCGCCTTCGCTGCCGAGCCCTGCGTCGATGGCGGTCCGGTCCACCAGGCCGAGGGCGATGGTGACATCGCGGAAGTTGAGCCCCGCGGCCTGCACGGCGACGCGTACCTGTCCGCTGGTGAGCGGCTGTTCGACCGCGGGACAGGGGACCCAGGCCAGGTTCTCCAGGGTCCCCCTGGCCGGGATGCCGAGCCGGTGGGGCCCGGCGGGGGGCGGCTCGAGCTGCCGGTGCACGGGTGCCGCCGGTGCCATACGGGGGGCGAGGCACCTGCCGTGGCGCAGGGCCAGTTGGTCCTCCCCGGGGGCGAGCGCGTACGGGAGGCGTGCCCACGATGCTTCCTCGTCGTCGATGTCCACCAGCCGGAACCTGCCGGGGTGCTCGGTCTGGGCGGAGCGCATCAGGCCCCACACGGACGCGCCCGGGAGGCTTTCGACGCTCTCCCCGCCCCCGGTGTCCTGCGCCAGCCGGGTGAGGACGACCAGCGTGGTTCCGGCGAACCGTTCCTCGGCGAGGAAACGCTGGACCGAGCCGAGGACGTGCAGGTCCGCGCCGCGGGTTGCGGCGAGCGGGCCGGAGGATTCGTTGACGAAGTCGTCCAGGCACAGGACGAGGTGCGCGGGTGCCTCTCCGGCGAGCACGTCCTCCGAGAGGACTCCGCCCGGGAGGAGGTCGTCCAGGGACGCGGCGGGCCCGGCACCGACGCCGCCCGTCCCGGTGAGCCGGGCGGCCAGACCGTCCTTCGCCCCGAGAACGGCCCACGGCCCGCGGGGGGTCGTGTCCTCGCCGTGCCGGACCTGCCGCCACTCCACTTCGAACAGGGACGGACGGTGCCCACCGGGCACCGCGCGCACCTGTTCGGGAGTGGCCGGCCGGAACGTCAGCGCCCCGACCCGGGCGATCGCACGGCCGCGTTCGTCGGCGACGGTCACGGAGACGGCGTCGTCGCCCGCCGGGGAGATCCGCACCCGCACGACCGGGCCGCACTCCCCGGCGAGATCCACCCCGGACCACGAGAAGGGCATCCGGCCCTGACCGCTGTCCACCTCGATGACCTCGCCGGCCACCACCGCATGCAGCACGGAGTCGATCAGCGCGGGATGCAGGGCGAACCCGCCGCCGGCCGGGTCGCCGGCGGCGGGCACCGGCAGTGCGGCGGTCGCGAAGAGGTCCTCGCCCCGCCGCCACACCTCACGGAGCCCGCGGAACGCGGGGCCGTAGTCGAAACCGGCGTCCGCGAAGGAGTCGTACAGGCCCGTGAGGTCGAGCCGCTGCGCCCCGGCCGGCGGCCACACGGCGAGTGCGGTCGCGTCCTCGTCGGCCGCGGGCGTCCGTGGTGCGCTCGGTGCCAGGCCTCCCGTCGCGTGCCGGGTCCAGCCGCCGCTCGTCCGGCCGTCCTCGCCGGGGCGTGAGAACACCTCCAGGGAGCGCCGCCCCGTCCCGTCGGCGGCTCCGACGACGACCCGCACCTGTACGTTCCCCGAGGCGGGCAGAGTCAGGGGTACTTCCAGGGAGAGTTCCTCGATCGCGGCGGCGCCGACGAGGCCGCCCGCCGACAGTGCCAGGTCGAGGTGGGCCGTCGCCGGGACGACGACCGTGCCGAACACGGCGTGGTCGGCCAGCCAGGGGTGGGTGCGCAGCGACCACAGGCCGGTGAGGACCAGCTCGTCGGTGCCGGGATGGTCCACCACGGCGCCCAGCAACGGGTGGTCCGGAGCCGTGAGACCGGCGGTGGCCACGCCCGCGCCTGCGGTCCCGGCCGGGAAGTCCAGCCAGTACCGCTGCCGCTGGAACGCGTACGTGGGGAGATCCACCGGCTTGCGGGCCGGGAACAGGGCGCTCAGGTCCACGCTCCCGCCCCGGACGTGCAGTTGGGCGAGCGAGCCGACGAGCGCCTCCGCCGCCCCGCGGTCCGGTCGCGACGCCGACAGGACCACCGCGTCGTCGACGCCCTCGTGGGCGAAGGCCTCTTTGGTGACGCCGGCGAGCGTCGATCCCGGACCCACTTCGAGGAAGACGTCCGCCCCGGCCTCGCGGGCGCGTCGCACCGCGTCGTGGAAGCGGACGGGTTCGCGCACATGGCGCACCCAGTGCGCGGGGGACGTCAGCTCCTGCTCGGTGGCCTCGCGGCCCAGCAGGGACGAGACGACGGGGATCGTCGTCCCGCTCGCCCGGAGCTCGCCGAGGGCGGCCGCGAACCCGTCCAGGACGGGGTCCATGAGCGGGGAGTGGAACGCATGCCCGACGGCCAGCAGTTTCGCGGACGTGCCGACGGCGGCCAGGTGGTCGCGGAGCTCGTGGACCTGCTCGCTCAGGCCCGAGACGACGACCGATCCGGGGCCGTTGACAGCGGCGACGCCGACGCGGTCGTACCGAGCGAGCAGGGCGCGCACATCGTCCTCGGGGGCGCGTACCGCCAGCATGGCGCCGCGCTCGGCGACGGTCTGCATGATCCTTCCGCGGGCCGCCACCAGCCGGGTGGCGCTGTCCGGGTCGAGGGCGCCGGACACGTGCGCGGCGGCGATCTCGCCGACCGAGTGACCGATCAGGTGACCGGGCGGCGGGCAGTACCGCGTGATCAGCCGGTACAGGGCGACCTGCAGGGCGAACAGCGCCGGCTGGGCGATGTCCGTGCGGTCGGCCGGGTCCTCGGCGGGCCGGTCGGCGAGGAGCAGGGGCTTGAGGGCGAAGGGGAGATGTGCGTCGAAGCGTGCGCAGATCTCGTCGAGGCTCCGCGCGAAGACGGGGAAGGTGTCGTACAGCTGTCCCGCCACCCCGGCCCACCGGGAGCCCTGCCCGGGGAACATGAAGACGGTACCGCCGGGCTCGCCGGCGACTCCGCGCAGTACCGCGGCGGACTCGGCGCCCTCGCTCAACGACGCGAGGCCGCCCAGCAGTTCGTCCCGGCCGCGGCCGAGCACCACCGCGCGGTGCTCGAACCGTGCCCGGCACGTCGCCAGGGACCGTCCGACGGCGGCGACGTCCAGCTCCGGGTCGGCGGCGGCGAAGTCGCGCAGCTTCTCCGCCTGCGCCCGCAGGGCTCCCTCCGAGCGCGCCGACACGACCCACGGCACCGTCGTCGGGGCGACGGCCGCCGTGCCACCGGCGACGTCGGCCGTCGTCCCGTCACCGGACGGCGGTGCGGGCGGCTCCTCCAGGATCAGGTGCGCGTTGGTGCCGCTCGCCCCGAAGGCGGACACGCCCGCCCGCCGCGGCCGTCCCCGGGCGCTGGGCCACTGCATGGTCCCGGTCAGCAGCTCCACCGCCCCGGCCGACCAGTCCACGTGTGTCGTGGGGCGGTCCACGTGCAGGGTCTTGGGCATCGTCCGATGCCGCATCGCCATGATCATCTTGATCACCCCGCCGACGCCCGCGGCCGCCTGCGTGTGGCCGATGTTGGACTTCAGCGACCCCAGCCACAGCGGCCGGTCGCCGTCCCGGTCCTGGCCGTAGGTCGCGAGCAGCGCCTGCGCCTCGATCGGGTCGCCGAGTTTCGTACCGGTCCCGTGGGCCTCCACCACGTCCACGTCGCTCGCCCGCACCCGGGCGTCGGCCAGCGCGGCCCGGATGACCCGCTGCTGTGCCGGACCGTTCGGTGCGGTCAGGCCGTTGGACGCGCCGTCCTGGTTGACCGCCGAGCCCCGGATCAGCGCCCAGACCCGGCGTCCGTTGCGCCGCGCGTCCGACAGCCGCTCCAGGACCAGCACCCCGGCGCCCTCGGAGAATCCGGCGCCGTCGGCCGAGTCGGAGAACGCCTTGCACCGGCCGTCCGCCGCCAGGCCCCGCTGCCGGGACATCTCGCGGAAGACCTGCGTCGTCGCCATGACGGTGACTCCGCCGGCCAGCGCGAGCCCGCACTCCCCCTGCCGCAGCGACCGCACCGCCTGGTGGATCGCCACCAGGGACGACGAGCACGCGGTGTCGGTCGACACCGCCGGGCCCTCCAGGCCCAGCACGTACGCCACGCGCCCGGAGGCCACGCTCAGCAGGGAGCCGGTCTGCCCGTAGCCGGAGATGACCTCGGGGGTGAAGTGGTGGTTCCCGTACCCGAAGTAGGCCAGTCCGGCGAACACTCCGGTATCGCTGGAGCGCAGGGTCCGCGGGTCGATGCCGGCTCGTTCCAGGGACTCCCACGAGGTCTCGAGCAGCAGCCGCTGCTGCGGATCGGCGGCCAGCGCCTCGCGCGGGTTGATCCCGAAGAACCCGGCGTCGAAGTCGCCGGCGTCGGGCAGGAACCCGCCGGAGCGCGTGTAACACGTGTTCGGCCGGTCCGGATCGGGGTCGTAGAGGCTCTCCAGGTCCCAGCCGCGGTCGTCGGGGAAGTCCGCCACCGCGTCCCGGCCGGACCGCACCAGGTCCCACAGTGCCTCCGGGGTCTCCGCTCCGCCCGGGTAGCGGCAGGCGGCACCCACGACCGCGATGGGCTCCGCGGCGGCCTCGGTCAGCTCCGCCAGCCGCCGCCGGGTCTCGATCAGCTCGATCGATGTCCGCTTGAGATAGCCGAGAACCTCGGGGTTGTTGTCGTCAGTCATCGCTCTCCCCTAGCCGAGCTCCTGGTCCAGCAGCGAGAGAAGCTCTCCAGCTGATGCCGAACTGATCCGGTCGACGATGCCGGCCTCCGGTGCCTCGCCCGCCATCGAGCGGACCCGCCCCTGCACCTGGCCGAGCAGCGTGGAAAGAGTGGCCCGGTCCTCGTCCGGGAGACCGCGGAAGGCCTCCTCGAGGCGGGCGCCCAGCCCTTCGATCTCCCTGGCCAGCCGGCCGGCCGGGGATTCCGGTGCGCCACCGGAGGCGGGGGCGATGCGGCCGGTCAGGAACTGGGCGAGCGCGCTCGGGTTCGGGTGGTCGAACGCGAGCGTGGCGGACAGTTCCAGGCCGGTCGCCTCCGACAGTCTGTTCCGCAGTTCCAGCGCGGTGAGCGAGTCGATCCCCAGATCCCTGAACGCGACGGCGGGGCCGATCCGTTCGCCGTCGGCGTGGCCGAGGACGAGCGCCGTCTGCGCCCGGACCGCGTCGCGCACCACCGCCTCCGCGTCGGCCCGCGGCAGCGACTTCACCAGCTGCGCCAGTCCGCTGCCGGTGCTCTCCCGGTCTCCGGGACCGCCGGGTCCGGCGGGCGTCCGGAGCAGCCCGCGCAGGAGCGGCGACCCCGCTCGGCCGGTGTGCGACGATCCCGGCGCCGGCAGCTCGAGTCGCGCGGGGATGAGCACCGGCTCGTCCCGCGCGATGGCCGCGTCGAAGAGCGCGAGCCCTTCGCGGGACGGCATCGGCCGCACGCCCTGCCGCTGCAGGCGCGCGATGTCCGCCTCGCCGAGGCCGGCGCCCAGCTCGCTGCGTTCCGCCCAGTAGCCCCAGCAGAGCGCGCCGGCGGGCAGTCCCTCGGCGCGGCGGGCTTCCGCGAGGCCGTTGAGGAATGCGTTCGCTGCCGCGTAGCCGGCCTGCCCCGCCGTGCCGAGCACGCTCGCGATCGAGGAGAACAGCACGAACGCGGACAGCTCCAGGTGCCCGGTGGCCTCGTGCAGGTGCCAGGCGCCGAGTGCCTTGGGAGCGAGCACCGCGTCCACACGGCTCTCGGTCAGTGACTCGACGACGCCGTCGTCCAGTACGGCCGCGCAGTGGATCACGGCGGTCAGCGGGTGCTCGTCCGGAACGGCGGCGATCAGTTCGGCAACGGACTCCCGGTGCGTGAGGTCACAGGCCGCGATCTCGACGTACGCACCCGCCTCGGTCAGTGTCTCGCGGAGTCCGGCCGCGGCCGGGGCCGCCGCGCCGCGCCGGCTGGTCAGCAGCAGGCGGCGCACCCCGTGCCGCTCCACCAGATGGCGGGCCAGCACGGCTCCCAGACCGCTGGTGCCACCGGTGATCAGCACCGTGCCGGCCCCGAGGGCGGGAACGTCCGGCGCCGTGCCGGGGGTGCCGGATCCGGCGGACGCGGCGTGGGTGCGGGCGAGTCGCGGGACGGCCGCGGCACCGGCTCTGATCCTGAGCTGGTCCTCTCCGGTGCCGGCCGCCGCCGCCACGCGGGCCCAGGAGCCGGTCCGGTCGTCCGTGTCCAGGAGCGTGAACCGGCCGGGATTCTCCGTCTGTGCGGTGCGGACGAATCCCCAGACCGCGGCGGCTGCGGGGTCGGTGCGGGGCACCTGGTCGTCGTGGATCGCCGCCCGCGTGACGATGACCAGGCGGGACGCGGAGAACCGGTCGTCGGCGAGCCACTCCTGCGTCCAGCGCAGCACCCGGTGGAGGTTCCGTCGGGCGGCTGCGGGCGGGGCGTCGCCGCCGCCGTCCTCGCGGTCGAGGGCGGCGATGACCAGCGGGGGTGTCTCCGCGCCGGAGGCGGCGAGCTCGGCGGGGCCGGCGTGGACCGGCCGGTCCCGGCCCAGGAACGCGGTGAGCGCGGTCGGCTCCCCCAGCACCGCGTACCCACCGGTGACGTCGCGCGTCGGGAGCGGAAGGGGAACCCAGTCCGTCCGGAACAGCGAGTCGTGGTGGTGGAGGCCCGGTTCCGTCGGCGTCCCGACGTCCGCGGGCCGCAGGCTCAGCGACTCGATGCCGCCGACGGGAGCTCCGTTCCGGTCCGCGAGGGTCACGGACACCGTGTCCGGCCCCGCGGGCGTGAGACGGACGCGCAGCGCGGCCGGCCCGCCGGAGGCCATGCGCAGGCCCCGGCACCGGAACGGCAGCCGCCCCTCGGGCGGGGCGTCGTCACCGGTCCGCCCCAGGCCGACCGGGAGCAACGCGGCGGCGAGCAGCGCGGGGTGGATCCGGAACCGGCCACCCGGGTCGGCACCGTCGGGCGCGGGCAGCTCCACCTCCGCGAACAGGGTCTCGCCGGCGCGCCACACCTCCTTCGGCCCCCGGTACGGGGGCCCGTGGGTGAAGCCGAGGGCGGACAGCCGGTCGTGCTCCTCCTCGAAGGGGACCCGGACCGCGCCTGCGGGGGGCCAGACGGCGAGGTCGTCGGCCGGGCGGACGCCTGCGGTGCCGGACCCGGCGGACCCCGAGGCGTTCCGGGTCCACCCGGCCTCGCCCTCGCCCCGTGAGTGCACGCCGATCTCCCCCTCGCCGTCGATCACGACGCGGATCTCGCGGCCGGCCGGGCGGGACAGCACCAGCGGCTTCTCCAGGGTGAGTTCGTCCACGACGTCGCGGCCGGTGCGGTGTGCCGCCCACACCGCCAGCTCCAGCAGCGCCGTTCCCGGCACCAGGGTGGCGCCGTGGACTAGGTGGCCGGCGAGCCACGGGTGGCGCTCGGGCGCCAGGCGCCCGCCCGCGACCACTCCACCGGGCTGTCCGTCGTCCGGCAGGTCGATCACGGTGTCGAGGAGCGGATGGTCCGAAGTGCCCCCGGTGGTGCTCTCGTGCGGTGTGTCCAGCCAGTAGCGCTGCCGCTGGAACGGGTAGGTGGGCAGCTCGACCCGACGGCCGCCCGGGTCGGGGAGGGCCGCCTGCCACGACACGGCGACGCCCGCCACGAAGGCCTCTGCCGCGGACCGGTAGAGCCGCGCGAACCCGCCCTGGCCGCGGCGGAGCGAACCGGTCACCACCCGGGTGGCACCGGGGACGGTGTCGGGCATCTCCTGGATGTTGACGGTGAGCAGCGGGTGCGGACTGACCTCGATGAACGCTCCGTGATCGCGTTCGAGCAGGCTTCTCACGGCGGCTTCGAACCGGACCGGTTCCCGCATGTTGCGGAACCAGTAGGCCGCGTCGAGCCCGGCGCCGTCCACCGGCCCGCCGGTCACTGTCGAGCAGAACACCACCGGTGAGGACACGGGCCTGATCGGGGCCAGCTCGTCCAGCAGCGGCTTCTCGAACCGGTCCATCAGCGGGGAGTGTCCGGGAACGCCGGCCGGGATCCACCGGGCGCGTACGCCCTGGGCCTCGCAGGCCGCCACCAGTTCGCCGACCGCCCCGGCCTCGCCCGATACCGTCGTCGAGTAGGGCCCGTTGACCGCGGCGACCGCGACGCGGGAGCCCCAGGGCGCCATCAGCTCCCGGACCCGGTCCTCCTGCGCGACGATCCCGGCCATGCCGCCGTCCTGAGCGGCGGTGGCGAGGAGCCGGGACCGGACGGCCACGATCCTTGCCGCGTCCCGCAGGGTCAGGCAGCCGGCGACGCAGGCCGCGGCGATCTCGCCCTGGGAGTGGCCGATCACGGCGTCCGGGGTCACGCCCAGCGAACGCCACACCCGTGCCAGCGACACCATCACGGCGAAGAGCACGGGCTGGACGACGTCGATCCGGTCCAGGTCCGCTGCCGTCGGCCCGCCGCACACGGTGTCGATCAGCGACCAGGACACCCACGGCTCCAGTGCTTGCGCACAGGCGCGCAGCTGCTCGGCGAAGACCGGGCTCGTCTCCCACAGTTCGCGTCCCATGCCCGCCCACTGGCACCCCTGGCCCGGGAAGACGAGGACCGTCCCGCCCACCGGCCGCGCGACGCCGGAGACCACCCCCCGGGGATGCCGGTCCCCCTCGGCGACGGCCGTCAGACCGGCGAGCAGTTCGTCGCGGTCCGCGCCGATCGCCACCCGGCGGTGCTCGAACAGCGATCGCGTCGCCACCAGCGCGTGCCCGACCGCCGAGGCGGACGGCTCCGGGTCCGCGGCGACGTGGTCCCGCAGGCGCAGCGTCTGCTCCCGCAAGGCCTCGGCGGACCGCGCCGAGAGCACCCACGGCACCGCCCACGGGGCATCGGTGGACGCCCGGCCGGTGGCGGGGGCCGTGCGCGGAGGGGCCGCGGCGTCCGCTGTTCCGGGCGCCTCCTCGAGAACGAGGTGCGCGTTCGTCCCGCTGACCCCGAAGGACGACACGCCCGCGCGCCGGGCCCGTCCCGGTGTGCCGGACCAGTCCCTCGCCTCCGTCAGCAGTTCCACCGCTCCTGCCGACCAGTCGACGTGCGGGGTCGGGCGGTCCACGTGCAGGGTCCTGGGCAGGACCCCGTGGCGCAGCGCCATGATCATCTTGATGATGCCGCCGACGCCCGCGGCCGCCTGCGTGTGGCCGATGTTCGACTTCAGCGAGCCCAGCCAGAGCGGGCTGCCGGGCTCCCGGTCCTGCCCGTAGACGGCCAGCAGCGCCTCGGCCTCCATGGGGTCGCCCAGCCTCGTCCCGGTCCCGTGGGCCTCCACCGCGTCCACTTCGCCGGGGGCGAGACCGGCATCGGCCAGGGCCGCCCGTACGACCCGCTGCTGGGCCGGTCCGTTCGGCGCGGTCAGCCCGTTGGACGCGCCGTCCTGGTTGACCGCCGAGCCCCGGATCAGCGCCCAGATCCGCCGCCGGTTGCGCAGCGCGTCCGACAGCCGCTCCAGGACCAGCACGCCCGCACCCTCGCCCCAGGCGGTGCCGTCGGCGGCCGCCGCGAACGACTTGCAGCGCCCGTCGGCGGACAGACTCCGCTGCCGGGAGGCCTCCACGAACAGGCCGGGACTCGGCAGCACCGACACCCCGCCGGCCAGCGCCAGCCCGCACTCCCCGGAGCGCAGGGAGCGCACCGCCTGGTGCACGGCGACAAGCGACGACGAGCAGGCGGTGTCCGTCGACACCGCCGGACCCTCGAGGCCCAGCACGTACGCCACCCGGCCGGAGGCCACACTGGTGTACGTGCCGGCGATCCCGTAGCCCTCCACCTCGGCGGCCGCACCGCCGCCCATCCGGGGGCCGTAGTCGACCGCGTAGATCCCGGTGAACACACCGGTGGCCGAACCCCGCAGCCCGGCGGGGTCGATCGCGGCGCGTTCCAGCGCCTCCCACGAGGTCTCCAGCATCAGCCGCTGCTGCGGGTCCATCGCCAGCGCCTCTCGCGGACTGATACCGAAGAACGGCGCGTCGAACTCCGCCAGCCCGGACAGGAATCCGCCCGAGCGGGTGTAGGTCTTCCCGTGCGCCCCGGGGTCGGGGTCGTACAGCGCCTCGAGGTCCCAGCCGCGGTCCCGCGGGAACTCCCCCATCGCGTCCACCCCGGCGGACACCACGTCCCACAGTCCCTCGGGGGACGTCGCCCCGCCCGGGAAGCGGCACCCCGCGCCCACGACCGCCACGGGCTCGCGAGCCGACTCCTCCAGCGCGCGTACCCGCTCGCGCAGTTGCTGCGCGTCGCCGACGGCGCGCCGCAAGTAGGACCGGAGCTTGTCGACATCCTCCACTGGGTCTCCTTCACCGATGACGGGGCGGACGGGCGGTGCTACACGTAGCCGCGCTCGATCAGCGCGTACAGCTCGTCGTCGCTGCGGTCTTCCCGGCGCGTCTCCTGGGCCGCCGCGGGTGCCTCGGGCACCTCCGGCGCGAGAAGGGAGAAGAGGTGCCGAGCGAGCCTCCGGGGGGTGGGGTGGGTGAACGCGACGGTGGCCGAGAGCCGTACGCCGGTCGCCGCGGTGAGCCGGTTGCGCAGCCGTACGGCCGCCGAGGACTCGAGTCCCAGGTCCTTGAACGTGTCGTCCGCCCGTGCCGCGAGGTCGGCGGCCGTCGGTTGCGGACCGGTAGCGCCCAGCACGCCCGCCGCCTCGGCGCACACCAGACCGAGGACCGCGGGTTCCGAGTCCGCTTCCGCCGCCCCGCCCGGGTCGGCGGCGGTGACGGGGTCGGCGGTGCCGGTGCCGGTGCCGTCGGGCGCCGTCAGCCAGTACCGCCGCCGCTGGAACGCGTAGGTCGGCAGGCCGACCCGGCGCGGCCGGTGCGGGGCGAACACCGCCTCCCAGTGCACCGGCACCCCGCGCACATGCAGTTCGGCGAGTGACGCCAGGATCCTGCCGGCGCTCCCGTCGTCCTTGTGCAGGGTGCCCACCACCACCGGCGAGGCGGCCAGCGCGTCGGCGGTCTCCGCCATCGCCACCTCGAGCACCGGATGCGGGCTGACCTCCACGAACACCCCGCCGCGGTCCCGCATCAGCGCTTCGACGACCTGGCCGAACCGCACCGTCGAGCGCAGATTGTCGTACCAGTACGAGCCGTCGAGCTCCTGTGTGTCGAGCGGTCCCCCGGTGACCGTGGACCAGAACTCCACCGCCGAAGTCCTCGGCGTGAGTCCGGAGGCGGCCTCGACGAGCCGGTCGCGGATGCGTTCGACGTGGTGGGAGTGCGAGGCGTAGTCCACCCTGACGCGCCGCACCCGGACGCCGTCCTCGGCCGCGGTCGCCGCGAACCGGTCGAGCGCCTCGTCGTCCCCGGAGACCACCACCGACGCCGGACCGTTGACCGCGGCGGTGGAGAGCCGGCCGGACCACCTCAGCAGCCGCTCGCGCACCCATGCGGGGGACGCGGACACCGCGCTCATCCCGCCGGTGCCGGCCAGCTCGGTCAGTTCGAGGCTGCGCAGCGCCACGAGCCGCGCCGCGTCCTCGACCGGGAGCGCGCCCGCCACGCAGGCCGCGGCGATCTCGCCCTGCGAGTGCCCCACCACGGCGTCGGGGACCACGCCGAGCGCGCGCCACACCCGGGCCAGCGACACCATCATCGCGAACAACGCGGGCTGGACGACGTCGATCCGGTCCAGCGACGCGGCGGACTCCGCGCCGGTCACCACGTCCACCAGCGACCAGTCGACCCACGGCGCCAGGGCCCGCGCACAGGCGTCGATCCCGCCCGCGAACTCCGCCGACTCCGCGTACAGCCGGCGTCCCATGCCGAGCCACTGGGAGCCCTGCCCGGGGAACACGAAGACGACCGGTCCCACCGGCCCGGAGGCCGCCCCGTGCACCGCCCGTGCCGCGGCCGTGCCCGCCGCCACCAGCTCCAGACCGGCCAGCGTATCCGCGCGCCCGCTGCCGAGCACCACCGCCCGGTGCTCGAGCAGCGCCCGGGTCGACACCAGCGAGTGCCCCACGTCGGCGGTGGACAGCGACTCGTCGGCGGCCACGAAGTCACGCAACCGGGCCGCCTGTTCCCGCAGGGCCGCCTCCGACCGCGCCGACAGCACCCACGGCAGCACCCCGGACCGGTGCTCGGGGATGCGGTCCCGGTCCGCGTCACGGGGCGCCGGCGGCGCGTCGGGGGCCTGTTCGAGGACGACGTGGGCGTTGGTCCCGCCCAGGCCGAACGCCGACACCCCCGCCCTTCTCGGCCGGCCGGGCGCACGCGTCCAGGGCCGCGCGGCGCGGAGGACCTCGAAGTCCCGGTGGAAGTCCGGGATGGCGGGGTTCGGTGACGCGTAGTTCAGGCTCGGGACCAGCCGGCCGTGCGCCACGCAGAGGGCCGCCTTCACGAAGCCGGCGATTCCCGCGGCGGGCTCCAGGTGCCCGACGTTCGTCTTCACCGAGCCGATCGTCAGGGGGCGGCTGCGGCCGGTCGCCCGGAACACCTCGCGCAGACCGGACGCCTCGGCCGGATCGCCGAGGCGGGTGCCGGTGCCGTGGGCCTCGACGTAGTCGACGCTGTCGAACGGGACGGCCGCGCGTTCCAGGGCGGACAGCACGGCCGCCGCCTGTGCGCGGGGGCTGGGATCGGGCATCCGGCTGGACGCGCCCCCGCTGCCGACCCCCCAGCCGCGCACCACCGCGTAGATGTGATCGCCGTCGGCGACGGCGAGGTCGAGCCGCTTCAGCAGCACGAACGCCCCGCCCTCGCCCCGGACGAACCCACTGGCGCGTGCGTCGAAGGCGAAGCAGCGGCCGTCGGGCGAGAGCGCGCCCAGGTTCGCCAGGCCCAGCCCGGCCTCCGGATCGACGATCAGCTCGACACCACCGGCCAGGGCCATGTCGACCGCGCCGCCGTGTATCCGGTCGCACGTCAGGGCCAGCGACACCAGGGAGGAGGACTGGCCCGAGTCCGCGCACAGGCTCATGCCGCGCACGTCGAACAGGCTGGAGATCCGGTTCGCGATCAGCGCGCCCCCGGAGCCGAGCGCGGCGTAGTGGTCGTCCCGGTCGCTGCCGGACAGCTTGCGCAGCAGGTCGTACCCGGAGGGCGCGCTGCCGACCACCACGTCGATCTCCCGGCCGGCGAGTGCGCCCGCCGGGATTCGGGCGTCCTCGACGGCCTCCCAGGCGAGTTCCAGCCCCAGTCGCTGCACGGGGTCCATGGCGGCCGCCTCCGCCGCGCCCGTCCCGAAGAACTCGGCGTCGAACCCGTCGATCGCGTCGAGGAACGAACCCGAGTTCAGGATGGCGGCGTCCGGGTGCGGCGGGTGCGGGGTGCCGGCCGCCCGCTGCTCCGGGAACGTTCCGACGGTCGACCGCCCGTCGAGCAGCAGGCGCCAGAACTCCCCCGGGTTCCGCACCCCGGGAAAGCGGCACGACATCCCGATGACGGCGATACCGGTGGCTGCTGCGCCACTCATAGGAATCCCTTCCGGTTGCCTGGGCCCGCGGCTCCCACGGGTGGTGCCGTGGTCAGCGCCAGGAGGTCAGCAGCGTCAGCAGTCCGTCCGGCGCGTCCATGAAGTCGTAGTGGCCGCCGTCGACGACCCGGATGTCGACGGACTCCGCGTACGGACGCCACGCCTCCAGCTGGTCGAGGCTCACGTCGGGGTCGTCCCGCCAGTGCAGGACGACGATCGGGCAGGGGAGGGCCGCCGGCTCCGCGCGGCGGTAGGCGCCCGCGGCGGCATGGTCCTCGAGCAGTACGGCCAGGCCCATGTCGACCATGTCCGGCCGCGGCTCGATCCCCCGGCCGCGGAGGAAGGACTCCAGCTCGGCCCGCAGTTCGGACTCGGTCATGGTGAGCATCCGGTCGCCCGAGGCGTGGTGCGGGGCCGGCTGGCCGGACACGAAGAAGCGGTCGGGCGGGGGCAGGCCCCGGTCGGCGAGCCGGACCAGGGTCTCGAACGCGGGCAGCGCTCCCGCGCAGTGCCCGAAGAACGCGTAGGGACGGTCGAGCAGCGGCACCAGCGCCTCCACGAGTCCGGCGGCGAGCTCCTCGTAGGTGCCGTAGTGGGGTTCGCCCATCCGGTTCTCCCGGCCGGGGAACTGCACCGGGCAGACCTCGACGCCGTCGACCGCGGGCGGCCAGGCGCTGAAGGCCGAGGCTCCGGCCCCGGAGAAGGGGAAGCAGAAGATCCGGGCGGCATGGCCGGCCGTGGACGGCGGCCGGAGGAACCACGGTGCCGTGGCGGCGGTGGGGCCGGATGTCATGGCGTCTTTCGTTTCTGCGCGACGATGGGGAGGTGGGTCATCCCGGCGATGAAGTACGACCGCAGATGCTCCGGTTCGCCGTCGAGTCCGATGGATCCGCACCGCTGGAGCAGTTCCTCGAAGAAGACGCGCAGGGTCAGCCGGGCCAGCGGCGCGCCGATGCAGAAGTGCGCCCCGAACCCGAACGCGACCTGCCGCTTCGCGCCGCTCCGGGTGATGTCGAACGCATGGGGGTCGGTGAACCGGGAGGCGTCCCGGTTGGCCGAACCGATCCACGCGACGACGGCCCCGCCGGCCGGGACGGTGCCCCCGCCGATCCGGGTGTCGCCCACCGCGTACCGCATGAAGTTGCAGGCGGCCGAGGTCCAGCGCAGCCCCTCCTCGACCAGGTTCGGGACGAGTGACGGGTCGGCCTGCGCCTTCTCGAACTGCTCGGGCCGCTCGACGAGCGCGAGCACCGTGCCCGAGACGGTGTGAGGGGTCGTCACGTTGGCGCCGAGCAGGATGCTGTAGCCGTTGAGGGCGATCTCCTCGTCGGTCAGCGGCGCGTCCCCGGCGTGGACGCTCATGAGGTGGTCGAGCAGACTCCCGTCCTCATCCCCGGCAGCCCTGCGCCGCTTGACCCGTTCCGTGACATAGGCGACCAGTTCGTGGTGGGAGATGGCCAGTGTCGCGGCCTCGCTTCCGTGCCGGAAGTGCGGGTCCGAGGGGGCCGTGACCATCGCGGTCAGCTGCACGAGCTCGTCCCAGTCACGCTCCGGGATACCGAGCAGCGGGCCGGTGACCAGGGCCGGGAGGCGCAGCGCCTGCTCGGCCAGGTCGAAGGTCGCACCGTCGAGCGCCGGTTCGAGGAACCGCACGACCGCCTGCCGGATCCGGTCCTCCCAGGGGGCCACGGCACGCGCGGTGAGTCTGGAGCCGATCGCCCTGCGGACCTGGGTGTGCCGCGGCGGGTCGGTGGAGGTCATCAGCTTGCCCGCCGCCACGTCGTCGACCCCGAGGTGGGTGACGACCGTGCCGCGCTCCGAGGTGAACTCGCGGTGGTCGCCGAGGACCCGGCAGACGTCCTCGTAACGCGTCACGGACCAGAACTCCCGGCCGTCCGGCAGGACCTGGTGGTGCAGGGGGGCCTTCTCCCGCATGACGTCCCAGACGGGGTGCGGGTCGCCGGAGGTGTAGAGGTCCAGGTCGAACAGGTCGACGCGGTCGAGGTCGATGTCGTGTGGGGCTCCGGGCGTCAGCCTCACGTCCGCGCCCTCCCCTGCTCGATCAGTTCGGCGACCCGGGCCGGGGTCTGTGCCAGGTAGAAGTCGCGTACGGACAGTTCGACGCCGTACTGCTGGACCAGTCGCTCGATGATCCTGATCCCGATCAGCGAATTGCCGCCGAGCGCGAAGAAGTCGTCGTCCGCGCCGACCTCGCAGCCGAGGTGTTCCCCCCACAGCGCGTTGATCTCCAGCACCAGCGATTCCGACGTTCCCGCAGGATCCGCCTGTGGTGCCGGCTCCTCACCATGTCCACCCTGCCGGTGAGCCCGCAGCCGCAATTCCATCGCCATCCTTCCCTTTCTCTGCCGGACACGGCCGGACACGAAGGCCCACTCCGCGGACGTATTCTCTGAATGGCGGGTCGGGACGAGACTAAAGCTCCGACATGAATTACGGAAGGCCGGTGTCCGGCACCGCAGGAGAGGGCGGTGCGGGCACCGGACGAACACCCGTTGTCCCGCCGACAGGACACCCGGGAGAGTTCACGGCGGCCCATGGTGCCATCCTCGGGCAGCCACGGCCACAGCCGCGTGCCGGCCGGGGGCGCGGCACCTCGGCCCGCACCGGTCGAACACCCCGGTGAGCGGCCATGTCCCCGGCCCGCGGCCACGTCATTGCCATCGTATTTCGGAAGAATTACTGTGACGCTCCGGAGGGATCTCGAGAAACCTCCGCGTGCATCAGACAACCAGCTGCGGGAGGGGATTCTTTTGCTCAAGTCGCAACGGCTTGCAGTGCTACCCGTCGACTCGTACGACCTGGAATCCGAACTGTCAGTCGTGGATCGTCACGAGTACGGTGGCGACTACGACGCCTTCACCTTCGGGTCCTGGTCGTCCCATGTGCTGGCGAACGGCACCGGCGCCGACTCCGACACCGCCTTCCGTCCGCACGGCGGCCGGCTGACCCTGACCGACCTGGGCAAGCAGCTGCCGGGCATCATGTCGCTGGTGACCGACAGCTTCCCGCTGGACCGGCTGCAGTGGGTGCGGGTCTTCAGTCTCCGCGACGGACTCATCTCGCCGCACGTGGACTTCCTCGAGTTCTCCGAGCCGGGCACCAGGCTTCAGATTCCGCTGCGCACCAGCGAGGAGTCCCTCCACTCCGAGAACGACTCGGTGTACCACATCCGCCGTGGTGAGGTGTGGAAGATCCACTCGACCGACCCGCACTCCGCACGGAGCACCGCCCGGACCGCCCGGCTCTCCCTCTGCCTCGACTTCGCGGACGCCGAGGAGCCCGTCGCGATCCGCAACGACGTCCCCGCGGCCGAGCCGGTCCGCATCGTCGAGCGCCCGGATCCGACCGACGCGGAGCTCCGGGAACTCATCCGCTCCGGGCGGGACTTCACTCCGACGACCATGCGGCCGGCCTTCCGCCGGTTCGCCGAGCTGCACTTCGAGCGGCGCGCACACGCCACCGCGGCGTTCGACTGGTACGTGGAGGCCGCGCGGCTCACCGGGGACGACGCCATGGTGGCGAAGGCCCGGGCCTTCCGTACGTACTGTATCGAGAAGCGGGGCGACGGGGAGGCGTTCGTCTGGTGACGGGCCACGGCCGTCCGCCGGGTCCGGGACCTGGCGGGCAGCCGCCGCTCCGGACTGCCCCGCCGGCGCCCGGCCGCCGGCCCCGCGGTCTGCCCGCCTGCCCGGGCCGGCCGTCGGCGGTGCGCCCGCGATCAGTTCTTCACGGTGCCTTCGCGCAGCCGGTCGATCATGTGCCGGGTCGTCTCGATCGGGCTCTCCCGGGACAGGTCCCACGAGGCCGACGGGAGCGTCTCGTTGAGCGCGGCCACCTTCTCGTCCCACTCGTCCCGTCCGGCGAAGGGGATCGTCTCGCCCTCCTGATAGGCGGGGAACGGACGGTACTTGTTCCGGGCGGCGGCGTCGGTCCCGCGGACGAGCAGCGGATCGAGGTAGATCCCCTCGCTGTGGATCCGCGTGGTCGTCGAGATGTAGCCGATGTCGAGCCCGCACCGCCGCTGGGCGGAGGTGTTCGCCTCCGAGTGGTGCAGCAGATGGGGGTGGTGGATCGAGACGTCGCCCGGCTGGAGTTCGATGTCCACGACGCCGCGCTTGTCCGCCCATTCCTGCACCAGGGCCTCGTCGGACGTGGAGAACAGCATGTTGGGCTCGTCCGTGCGGACGAGCGGCTTGTGCAGCGGCAGCTCGTGGCTGCCGGGAATCATCCGCAGGCAGCCGTTCTCCGTGGTGCTCTCGTCGACGGCCAGCCACACCGTCAGTGCCTCCATGGGGCTCAGCGTCCAGTACGCGCCGTCCTGGTGCCACAGCACCGGCTGTCCGTCGTGCGGGGGCTTGCATATGTAGTGGGCGGTGAAGCACGCCAGGTCCGGTCCGAGGAAGAACTCCGCGATGTCCACCAGACGGGAATCCGAGACCAGACGGGCCCAGAAGGCGTCATTGCGGATCAGCGGGTGGTGGAGATGCTCCGGACGCAGATCCGGATACTTTCCGGTGAGCCATTCGACGTGGGCACGCACCTCGTCCAGGAGATCCCGTGGCACGACATTGCGGATGATGGAGAAGCCCTGCTCGGCGTATTCCGCCCCGGCCTTGTCCAGAGCACCCTCGTCAAGTGTTTTCATGCGTCACTTCCTTTTCGGGTGTGAGGTACTGCATGCCTGCGGTGCGTTCCAGAGGCTCGTCCGCACGCACGAGAACGGCATTCACGCCGACGGCGATCACCGGGCCGGCCAACTCCGGCCGGCCGGTCGCGGCTATACTCTCCGCGCCTTTTCGCCAGTTCCCCAGCAGTTCAATACTCTGTCCGCCTCATTGGAGGGTGTCAACGTTCTCATGGTGCCTGGGAGGTCTCGGCCGAATCGCCGGCAGAAAACGCCGGAGCTCATTCCCTGCGGAGCCGCGGATCCGGTGAAACACACCGTTCCCGCAGTGCGTCGGCGCCGTCGGCGAGACGCGGATGTCCCGCTGACGGGACAGTCACGGGACCGTCGTCAGGGCGGTGAACGGGGCCTGCCGCTCCCCGCGTCCCGGCGTGCTCCGACGCACGGGCCCGACGGCCCCGGACGGACTCCGTCTCGATCAGGTCCAGTACCTCGCGGCCGCGATCGACCAGGTACATGTGGTCTCCGGGGAGCTCCGCGTAACTGAAGGCGCCCGTGGTCGCCTTCGCCCACTCCTGTGCCTGGTCCGCGCCGACCAGCCCGTCGGAGGAGCCCCGGACCGAGCAGATCGGCACCGCGACCGGTTCGTCGGTGCTGGGCACGTAGTTCTCGTGCATCTCACAGTCGGCCTGGAGCACGGGGAGAATCAGTTCACGCATCTCCGGGTGGTCGAGGGCCTCGTGCCGGAACCCCGCGAACTCCTCGACCCGGGCGAGGAACTCCTCGTCCTCGAGCCCCGTGGCCCGTCTCTCCCGCTGGGTCCACGGACCCGGCGAACCACTGACGACCAGGCGCTCGACGTGCACCCCGCGCGCGCTCAGCAGATGCGTCAGCTCGTAGGCGAGCACCGCGCCCAGGCTGTGCCCGAACAGCACGGCCCGCGCCCCCGCGCCGAGCTCCGCAACGAGGTCGTCGGCCGAGTTCTCGGCCGCCTCCACGACGTTCCGGTACGGCGTCTCGAGGATCCGCCGCTCCCGGCCGGGGAGTCCGACCGGTACCACGCGCCACCGGTCGCCGGACAGTGCCCGCCACGGGTGGAAGAAGGACGGTCCCGCTCCTGCGAACGGCGCACACAGCAGCGCGGTCCGGTCCCGTTCCGGCACCGGCAAGCGCCCGTCGGACTCTGTCACCGCGGCCAACCCCGTTCGTCCTGTCGACGGTCCGTCGGACCCGGTCACTGCGCCAGCTTTCCGGCGATGACCCGCATGATCTGGCCGGCCGGCTCGGGCATGTGCAGGTCGTGGTGGGTGGCGTCCACCTCGTACTCCTCGATGGAGCCCAGGACATGCGGACGCCAGTCGGGGCCCCAGGAGGGGATCTCCTCGGTCTTGTCCAGCTTGGCGTTGAAATACAGCAGATCGCCGCGGTAGACCGGTGATTCGAAGTCGCCCATCCTGTTCAGGTTGTTGGCCCCCACCTTCGACATCGTCGCAAGGAAGCTGTCCATGTTGCCGGTGTTCATGAACTGGCCGAAGATCTCCTCGACGTCCGCCCGGTAGAGGTCCGGTGTTCTGCCGGACACCTGCTTGAACCCGCTCTCCGGACGGGTGGTCGCGGGCTGGGAGTCCAGGACGGCGACGAGACCGACCCGATGCCCGCGCTGGTCCAGCGCCACCGCGACGGCGTGCGCGAGCGGGCCGCCGTAGGACCAGCCGACGAGGTGGAAGGGGCCTTCCGGCTGGATCCTGAGGATCTCGGCGAGGTAGTCGTCCACCATCTCCTGCACCGACCCGGCCGGCGGGTCGATGCCGTCGGAGCCGCGGGACTGCAGTGCGTAGGCCGGGCGGTCCTGCAGGTACGGCGCGAAGGTGAAGTACGCCCAGCCGAGACCGCCCCCGCCGTGGAAGAACCACACCGGCGGCTTGCCCGTGCCCGGATCCCTGTTGAGCGGCAGCACGACCTCGAACGAGCCGCCGTGGTCGTCGGGGATCCCGCCGATGAGCACCAGCGCCGCCAGTTCGGCCACCGTCGGGTACTGGATGATCGTCCGGAGCGGCACCTCGAGGCCGAACTCCTTGCGGATGCGGGCGCTGAGCCGGGTGGCCAGCAGCGAGTGCCCGCCGAGCACGAAGAAGTCGTCGTCGATACCGACCCTCTCCAGGCCGAGCAGCTCGCCGAAGTGGGCGCAGAGCGTCTCCTCGTGGGAGTTGCGCGGCTCCCGGCTGCCCACGGTGGTGGTGTGCTCCGCGGGCAGCGCGCGCCGGTCGAGCTTGCCGGCGGCATTCAGCGGGATCTCCGAGAGCGGCACCATCGCGGCCGGGACCATGTAGTCGGGAAGGCGCCCGCGCAGGTACTCGGGCAGCTCGGCCAGGAGCGGGCCGAGCGACTTGGCCAGCGAGGGTGCGTTGGTCAGGCTCCGCCCGGCGCTACCGCCCGGAAGGAATCCCTGGCCGACGTTGCCCGGCGCGGGCAGCAGCACCGCGTCGAAGCAGTGGACGGCCTCGGCGGACCAGGTGAGGACGGCGTCCCGGCCCTGCCGCCGCGCCCAGTCGGCGAGGTCCTGCGGATCCACCGGTCGGCCCCGCGGGGCGTCCGTCGTCAGGACTCCGGCGGCGGACGCGGCGGCGGCCTCCTCCACCAGCCGTGCGTTGGGTATGCCGGTCACCCGGAGCGGGCCGTCGCCCGCCCGGTCCGCCACGGCTCCCAGCTCCGCCAGGCCGGACACGTCGCGGCCCCACGCCGTCGCGGGCACAGCGGCCAGGTCGCGGACGTCGGCCGGCCGCTTGTGCAGGACGACCTCGTAGCGGTGCCGGGTCAGCTCGTTGTGCTCCCGCCCCTCCTTCAGCCGGATGTCGGCCGCGGCACAGTGGTCCGCCGCCCATTCGGCGAACCACTCCGGGGCCACCACCAGCTCCCGCTCGACGAGCAGCGCCTGTTCCACCAGCGCCCGCAACTCACCGCGCGAGGCGTGCGGCTGCGCCACCCGCCTCTCCGCGGTCGTCAGCAGCCGCAGGGTGGCGGCGTTGCGGACGTCACCGACGATCAGCCGGCCGCCCGGCGTGAGAAGCTCCATCAGCTCGCCCAGCACCCGGTCCAGGTACGCGGCGCTCGGGAAGTACTGGACCACCGAGTTCAGGACGACGGTGTCGAACGCGTTGCGGGGCAGCCCGGTGACGTCGTGGGCGGCCTGTGCGCCGAGCCGGACCCGGTCGCCGTAGCCGGCCTGTTCGGTCTGCGCCCTCAGCCGGTCCACCACCGTGGCCGAGATGTCGGTGCCCCAGTACTCCTCGACCTCGCCGACGATCCTGGAGAGGAGCAGACCGGAGCCCACACCGACCTCCAGCACCCGGCGCGGTGCGAACCGCAGCACCTGTGCCACCGCCGCGTCCCGCCACTCCCGCATCTGCCCGACCGGGATCGGCTCGCCGTCGTACACCGACCGCCAGCCGTGGAAGTCCTCGCCCCAGGCCACTTCGGCGGAGTCGGCGTAGCCCTCGTCGTAGACCTGGCGCCACTCGTCCACCTGGGCCTCGGCATCGGCCACCGCGGCGTCCGGGTCGGGCGCCACGTAGGCCACCAGGCGCTGTTCGCCCTTCTGGTCCTCGCGGACCACGACCGCCGCCCGGGCCACTCCGGGGTGCCCGGCCAGGACGTGTTCGAT
>NZ_JBAGKH010000038.1:0-50387 GCF_036689765.1 Streptomyces poriticola | reverse complement strand
GGGGGTGGTGGTGGCGGTGTTGTGCCGGAATTAGCAGTCCGAGACACCCGCGGCACTGGTGGTGGGCCCGCGGGTCACCGGCGGCCCCTCCTCTCCCCTCCTGGTCCTGCCCGGTCCGTCACTACCGGGGCAGCACCACGACATACGCGGCGGGCTCCCGGTCCGCCGCCGCCATCAGTGCCGTACGCACCACCGCAGCCTGCTGCTCCAGGGACTCCCGCAGCTTCTTCGGCGTCACGTACACCACCGTGATGCCCAGTCGTTCCAAGTGCTCGCGCTTGCGGGTGTATTCCGACCACAGCGCGTCCTCTTCCTGCGGCTCCGCCTGCCGGTGGGCGCGGGTGTCCAGTTCGACCGCCACGGCCTGATCGGGCCAGTAGGCGTCCAGGCCGCCGAGGTGGGGGCCGCCGGGGAGGCGCAGGTCGATGTTCCACACCGGGTCCGGCAGACCGTGTTCGCGGACCATGCGGTACAGCCGGTGCTCGGCGATCGCCCGTCCCTCGGCCAGGAGCGAGTCCACCGCGTCCACGACGTGCGGTCGGCCCAGCAGCCGGGCCCGGTTCAGTTCCCGTACCACCGCCGCCGGTTCGCAGTGGCCGCCGCGCACCGCCTCCGTCAGCAGCCGGCGCACCGCGCCCGCGTCCGTCAGGTCCGCCACCGCGTCGGCCAGCGCCCGCGCGACCGGCGCCACCGGCACCCCCGTGATCTCCTCCGGCGTGGGCAGCGCGGCGGTACGGACGATCCGGGCGCAGCCGGTCGAGCGGAGCCGGCGCAGGCGGGGGACCAGGACGTCCAGGGTGTCCAGGGACGGCAGCGGGGGAGCGGAGGCGAAGCCGTGCAGGGTCAGCGCGGCCAGGCCCGTGATCACCACCTCCGGGTACGCCGGGCGGGCCGGTGCCTCAGTGCCCGGCTGGGCCGGTACGCCGGCGCCGCCGCGGTCGCGCGCCGCGTACAGCAGGACCGCGTGCAGCCGCTCCTCGCTGGTGGGCGGGCCCGGGTGCAGCAGGACGACGCCGGGGAGCAGTTGCCGCCAGGGTCCGCCCGGGCGGCACTGCTCGGTGGTCTCGGCGGCGGTCACGCCGTGGGAGCGGAGCTGCGCGGTGGTCAGTACGCCGCGAGGGCCCGCGGCGAGGTGGTGCAGGGGGCGGGGGGAGAGCGGGGTGTTGTGGGTCATGACCCGGGACTTCCCGTGTCCGATCCGTCCCTTAACCGCTGTTACACGGCCGTCGACCAATGCGGACAATCCTGCCCTAAAGGACGGGTGTTCGGATGCCGAAAACCCCTGGTCCGTTCGGGGGTGGACCAGGGGTTACGGGTCATCTTGTAACGATGACGGAACGCCGAAGCATTGGCCAATGATCGGTCCGGTCGACGGCCTAGCGGTCGTCCGCCGCCGCGTCGCACGCCTGCCCGCGCAGCGCCCGCGCCAGGTCGTCCCGCGCCTCCAGCACCAGCCGGCGCAGCGCCGGAGCGGCGTCCTCGTGCGCCGACAGCCACGCGTCCGTCGCCTCGAGCGTGGCCGGCGAGTCCTGGAGCTCCGGGAACAGGCCGCTCACCACGTCCATGCCGATCTGGATCGACCGCTCGCTCCACACCCGTTCGATCGCCGCGAAGTACTTCTCCGCGTACGGGGCGAGCAGCTCGCGCTGAGAGGGCTGGGCGAAACCCGCGATGGTCGCCTCCACCAGGGCGTTCGACAGTGCGTCGGACTCGACGACCTGCGCCCACGCCTGCGCCTTCACCGCCGCCGACGGGCGGGCGGCCAGACAGCGGACCTGGTGGCGCTTGCCGGAGGCGGTGTCGTCGCGGGCCAGCTCGGCGGCGAGCACGGCCTCGTCGGCGACCCCGTGCGCGGCCAGCGGCTGCAGGAACGCCCAGCGCAGCTCCTGGTCCACCTCCAAGCCGTCGATCTTCTCGCTGCCCTCCAGCAGCCCCCGCAGCAGCGCCAGGTCCGCCTCATCGGAGGCCATCGCCGCGAAGAACCGGGCCCACGCCAGCTGGTGCTCGCTGCCCGCGGCCGCGTCCCGCAGCTCGCGCAGCGCGCCCTCCGCCAGCAGCAGGCCGCCGGTCTTCCGCCGGCCGGGTGCGGCGTAGTGCACCAGCGCCGAGTCCGCCCAGGCGTGCAGCATCTGCAGCACGCCGATGTCGGACTCGCGGCCGGCGAACCGCAGCACCAGGTCCACGAAGTCCCGGGCCGGCAGCAGCGCGTCCCGCGTCATGTTCCACAGAGCCGACCAGCACAGGGCGCGGGCCAGCGGGTCGGTGACGTCGCCGAGGCCGGACCGCAGGGTGGCCAGCGAGGTCGCGTCGAGACGGATCTTGCAGTACGTCAGGTCGTCGTCGTTGACCAGGACCAGGTCCGGCGCGTCCTGCCCGGCCAGCTCCGCGACGACCGTCCGCGGCCCGTGGACGTCCACCTCGGCGCGCGCGTACCGCTCCAGCGCGCCCTCGGCCGTGCGCCGGTACAGGCCCACCGCGACCCGGTGCGGGCGCAGCTCCGGATACGCCTCGGCGGCCTCCTGCACCACTGCCAGCTCGCCGACCCGGCCCTCGGCGGTCAGCAGCACCTGCGGGGTCAGCGAGTTGACGCCCGCCGTCTGCAGCCAGGACCGCGACCACGCCGCCAGGTCCCGGCCGCTGGTCTCCTCGAGTACCGACAGCAGGTCGCCGAGGCGGGTGTTGCCGTACGCGTGCCGCTTGAAGTAGCGTCGCGCGCCCTCCAGGAACGCGTCCTGGCCGACGTACGCAACCAGTTGCTTCAGCACCGAGGCACCCTTGGCGTAGGTGATGCCGTCGAAGTTGAGCTTGGCGTCCTGCAGATCACGGATGTCGGCCGTGATCGGGTGGGTGGACGGCAGCTGGTCGGCGCGGTACGCCCACGCCTTGCGGCGGTTGGCGAAGGTGATCCAGCCGTCGGTGAAGCGGGTCGCGCCGACCAGTGAGAAGGAGCCCATGAAGTCGGCGAAGGACTCCTTCAGCCAGAGGTCGTCCCACCACTCCATGGTGACCAGGTCACCGAACCACATGTGCGCCATCTCGTGCAGGATCACATTGGCGCGGCTCTCGTACGACGCCCGCGTCACCTTCCCGCGGAAGATGAACTCCTCCCGGAACGTCACCAGGCCCGGGTTCTCCATGGCGCCCAGGTTGTACTCGGGCACGAACGCCTGGTCGTACTTGCCGAACGGGTACGGGTAGTCGAAGTGGTCGTGGAAGAAGTCCAGCCCCTGCCTGGTGACCAGGAAGACGTCGTCGGCGTCGAAGTAGGGCGCGAGCCCCTTGCGGCACAGCGCGCCCAGCGGGATCCGCAACCGGGTGCCGTCCGCGAGCTCCCGCTCGTAGGTGTCGGTCACGTAGTGGTACGGGCCCGCGACGACACAGGTGATGTAGGTGGAGACGGGCCTGGTCTCGGCGAACCGCCACACCCCGTCGCCGGCCCGCTCGCCCGCGCCGTTGCTCCACACCGTCCACCCCTCGGGCGCCCGCACCTCGAAGCGGAAGGGTGCCTTGAGGTCCGGCTGCTCGAAGTTGGCGAACACCCGGCGGGAGTCGGCCGGCTCGTACTGGGTGTACAGGTACACCTCGCCGTCCTCGGGGTCGACGAAGCGGTGCAGGCCCTCGCCGGTGCGGGAGTAGGCGCACCGGGCGTCGACGACCAGCTCGTTGTCGGCGGCCAGGTCCTCCAGCACGATGCGGGTGCCGTCGAAGACCTCGCTCGGGTCGAGGTCGCGGCCGTTGAGGGAGACGGCGGTGACGCTCGGCGCGACCAGGTCCGCGAAGCTGGTCGCGCCGGGCTCGCTGCAGCGGAAGCGGATCGTGGTGACCGAGCGGAAGGTGCGCGGCCGGGCGTCGGCGCCCGGGCCACCGCTCTCCCCGGCGCCCTCGCCCACCGCGGAGCGCACGTCGAGGAACACCTCGTACCCGTCGACGGACAGCAGGGCGGCCCGCTCCCGGGCCTCGTCGCGGGACAGATTCTCACCGGGCACGGACGGCACTCCCTCGGCTCGCGTTCAGCATGCGGACAGCACCGATCCTGCCATGCGCCCCTGACGGCGGGCACTCGGGAATCGGCGGCTGCCCGGGAATGGCCGGGGCGCGCCGTGGCGTTCCCCCTGTGATCCCCAGTGATCTCACCCGTCATCCCCAGTGATCCCGGTGATCGCTCAGTGATTGTCCTTGGGAACGCCTGCCCTACGAGGAGAGACATGTCCGACAAGACGCCCGTCGACTTCTGGTTCGACCCGCTGTGCCCCTGGGCCTGGATGACCTCCCGCTGGGTGCTGGAGGTGGAGAAGCTGCGGGACATCGAGGTCCGCTGGCATCTGATGAGCCTCGCCGTCCTCAACGAGGACAAGCTCGACGAGCTTCCCGCGGAGTACCGTGAACTGCTCGAGACCAAGGCCTGGGGCCCGGTCCGGGTGGTCATCGCGGCGCAGGAGGAACACGGCGCCGAGGTGCTCGGCGACCTCTACACCGCGCTCGGCACCCGGATCCACAACCGCGACGAGGGCAGCGGCAGGGAGACCGTCGCGGCGGCGCTGAAGGATGTGGGCCTGCCCGGGTCCCTCATGGACCACTGGGACGACACCCCGTACGAGGCGCAGCTGCGCGCCTCCCACAAGGAGGGCATCGACAAGGTGGGGCAGGAGGTCGGCACCCCGGTGATCGCCCTCCCCGGCGCCGACGGCGAGCAGATCGCCTTCTTCGGCCCGGTCGTCACCCCGGCCCCGAAGGGCGAGACGGCTGCCCAGCTGTGGGACGGCACCGTCGCGGTCGCCTCGGTCCCGGGCTTCTACGAGATCAAGCGCACCCGCACGAAGGGGCCCGACTTCAGCAACCTGTAGCCGCCCCACCCCGGCAGCCTCGGGCGGTCCGGGTGGTCCGGGTGGTCCGGGTGGTCCGGGGCGGTCCGGGTGGTCCGGGGCGGTCCGGGTGGTCTGGGGTGGTCCTGGCAGTCCTGGCAGTCCTGGGCGGCCGGGGCGCACCGGGGCAGCCCGGTGCATCTCGACGGCCCGGTGCCCGGGCGCCGACGGCAGCCGTGCCCGCGGTGGCACGGCTGCCGTGCCCCGGGGTACCCGCCCCGACCACAGGCGGGCGGTGACGACGTCGGCGCCGGGGCCGCCGCCGTGCCCCCGGGGCATCCGCCCCGACCGCCGTTTCAGTTCAGGGTGTGTGCCGGGGGTTCTCCGCGGGCCCAGCGGGCGACCTCCTCCGCGGCCGCGCGGGCCGCCTTTCCGGCAGCGGCGCGGGTCGCCCCGCCCAGGCGCGGGGTGAGCAGCACCCGGTCGCCGAAGGTGCGCAGCCGTGCGGGAACGGGGGCGGTGTCGAGCGCCGCCGCCGACACCCGGCCGCCCTCCAGCGCCTCGCAGAGTGCGTCCTCGTCCAGCTGCTGCCCCCGCGCGGTGTGCACCACCACCGCCCCGTGCGGCAGCAGCGCCAGCTCGCGGGCGCCTATCAGGCCCCGGGTGCCGGGGGAGTCCCCGGCGTGCAGCGTGATCACCCGGGAGCGGGTCAGCAGATCGTCCAGCGAGGACACCCGCAGCCCGTGGATCTCACCGCGCACATACGGGTCGTACACCATCACCTGCGCGCCGAACGCACACAGCAGCCGCGCCACCCGCGCACCGACGGCCCCGTGGCCGATCAGCCCGACCGGCAGGTCCTCCAGCTCCAGCCCGGCGTCCTCGTAGGCGGGGCGCGCGGCGCCGTCCGGCCACGGGACGCGGCGCAGCGCTGCCAGCATCAGGCCGAGCGTGTGCTCGGCGACCGCCGCCGCGTCGCAGCCGGGCGCGTGGCACACCTGGACGTCCCGGATCTTGGCCGCGTCCGCATCGACGCCGGCCGGGCCGCTGCCGCACACCACCACCAGCCGCAGCCCGGGCCGGGCGTCCAGAACGCGCCCGGTCACCGGGGCCGCCCGGGTCACCAGCACCTCGACCCCCTCCAGCGCCGCGATCAGCGCGTCCTCGGCGCCGTCCGCCTCCGCCTCGAGCACCAACTCCCGTACGTCCACGGGGCGGTCGCGCAGCTCGTCGCCGACCGCTCGCGCGATCAGCGACGGTGGGGCGAAGGCATCGCCGGCGGCCAGGACACTCACCGGTTCGGTCATTGCAGGGGTACTCCCGTCTCTCGGCTGCTTCCCGCTGGTACTGCTCCTCGCCGGCCCTGTTCCTCGGTCGTGCCGTCTTCACCGGCCTTGCTCCTCGGGCGTGCCGTCTTCGCTGGTGCTGTTCCTTCGTTCGGCTGTTCCTCGGTCGTACTGTCCCTGGGGATCAGGGGACCTGAGGGCACTTGAGCGCGCCGGAACCGGTGCGTCAATCCCCCGCGGAGGGCGAAGTTCCCGTCCGGCCGGGGGAGAGCCCCGCACGGGCGGGACGGCGGATCGCGCCCCGGCCGTGCGGACCGCCGCACCGGGTCGTACGCTCGCCTCGTCGGCAGGCGGACGCGGCGGACAGGTCCGGGGCGTCGCCCACGGCACGACCCGAAACCGGAGGCGAGCCCCACCCCATGACGGAGATCGACACCTCTGTGCCGCACTCGGCCCGGATCTGGAACTACTGGCTGGGCGGCAAGGACAACTACCCGGTGGACGAGACGGCCGGGGACGCATACACCGCCGTGTTCCCCGGCATCGTCACCATCGCCCGCAGCAGCCGCGCCTTCCTCGGCCGCAGCATCCGGTACCTGGTGCAGGAGGCGGGGGTACGGCAGTTCCTGGACGTCGGCACCGGGCTGCCGACCGTCGACAACACCCACGAGGTCGCCCAGCGGTACGCACCCGAGGCGCGCATCGTCTACGTGGACAACGACCCCCTGGTCCTCGCCCACGCCCGCGCGCTGCTCACCTCCAGCGCCGAGGGGGCGACCGCGTACGAGGACATGAGCCTGTACGAGCCGGAGCAGATCCTCGAGGCGGCCGGCGGCACTCTCGACCTGGCCCGTCCCACCGCCCTGATCCTCAGCGGCATCCTGGGCCACGTCGCCGACCACGGTGTCGCCCGCGACCTGGTCCGCCGGCTCATGGCGGGCCTGCCCTCCGGCAGCCATCTGTGCCTCAACGACGGTTCCCGCGGCACCGATCCGGCCTACGAGGCGGCCCAGGACGGCTACAACGAGACCGGCGCCGTCCCCTACTTCCTGCGGCCCGTGGAGCAGATCGAGGCCTACTTCGAGGGCCTGGAGCCGGTCGAACCGGGCGTGGTGTCGGTCCCGCTGTGGCGCCCGGACACCACCGCCGACGGCGCGCAGCCGCAGCCGATCGGGCAGCACGGCGGGCTCGCCCGCAAGCCCTGACCTGGCCCCGGCACACAGGAAGCCCCCGTGAGTCACGTCCTCACGGGGGCTTCCCTTCTTCCGCCTGCCGCCGTGAAGGGTGAGAAGACGATCACGAGGCAGGGCGTCTCACCGGCGGGTCAGGGCGCCAGCAGCAGCGTGTTCGCACGGGACTTGGCGGCCTCGTAACGCTTCGCCACGTCCTGCCAGTTGACGACCTGCCACATCGCCTCGATGAAGTCCACCTTCTGGTTCTTGTACTGCAGGTAGAAGGCGTGCTCCCAGGCGTCGAAGACCAGGATCGGGGTGGAGCCCTGGCCGACGTTGCCCTGGTGGTCGTAGACCTGCTCGACGATCAGCCGCTCGCTCAGCGGCTCGTAGGCCAGCACACCCCAGCCGGAGCCCTGCGTGGTGGCCGCGGCCTTGGACAGCTGAGCCTTGAAGTTGGCGAAGGAGCCGAACGACTCGGCGATCGCGCCCGCGAGCTCGCCCACGCCGTCCTTGTCCAGCGGCTCGCCGCCGCCGTCACCGGTCATGTTGTGCCAGTAGATGGAGTGCAGGATGTGGCCGGAGAGGTGGAAGGCCAGGTTCTTCTCCAGGCCGTTGATCGAGCCCCAGGTCTCCTTGTCCCGAGCCTCGGCGAGTTGCTCCAGCGTGTCGTTGGCGCCTTTCACGTAGGCCGCGTGGTGCTTGTCGTGGTGCAGCTCGATGATCTCGGGGCTGATCACGGGCGCCAGCGCGGAGTAGTCGTACGGCAGTTCAGGAAGCGTGTAGACGGGCATGGCGGTATCCCCTCCGAGCTCTCTATTGCAAAAGGCTTGCAAGTGCACGCTAGCAGCAAGAGGGTGCACACCCGTGCGGGGGCACGCCAAAAGGGCCCCCGCACGGTTCGTCTCCGTACGAGGGCCCTCGGGGCTGAGCGGCGTCAGCCGATGTTGTGGCTGACGCTCCGGCTGTCGCTGTCGCTGTCGCTGTCGCTGTCGCTGTCGCTGTCGCTACGGCTGCGCTGCCAGGCGTAGCCGATGGCCGCCAGGACCAGGGTCATGCCGCCGGTCGAGTACAGCTGCACCCGGGTGTCGGGCTCGCGGGCCATCAGTACGAACACGGTCGCCATACCGGCCAGCGCGACCCAGGTCAGCACCGGGAACGCCCACATCCGCACGACCAGCCTCTCGGGCGCCTCCCGTTCGATCCGGCGGCGCAGCCTGAGCTGCGAGACGGCGATGAAGATCCAGACGACCAGGATCACGGCGCCGATCATGTTCAGCAGCCAGGAGAAGACGTCGTCGGGCCGCCAGTAGCTGAGCAGCACGCAGCCGAAGCCGAACACGGAGGAGGCGAGCACCGCGATGCGCGGCACCCGGCCCGTGACCCGGCCCAGCGCCTTCGGGCCCTGACCGCGCTCCACCAGCGAGTAGGCGATGCGGGAGGCACCGTAGATGTTGGCGTTCATCGCGCTCAGCAGCGCGACCAGCACCACGACGTTCATCAGCTGACCGGCGCCCGGGATGCCGAGCTGGTCCAGGGCGGCGACGTACGGGCCGTTCTCGACTACCGCGGGCGAGTCCCACGGAACGAGGGTGACGATGACCGCCATGGAACCGATGTAGAACAGCGCGATGCGCCACATCGCCGTGCGGACGGCGACGGCCACGCCCCTGACCGGGTTCTCCGACTCGGCCGCCGCGATGGTGACCGTCTCCAGGCCGCCGTAGGCGAAAACGGATGCGAGCAGGCCGATCACCAGCCCTTCGCCGCCGTGGGGCATGAAGTCGGTGAGGTTGCCGGTCCCCGGCGAGTCCGTGCCGGGCAGCACTCCGGTGATCGCCAGTGCGCCCAGCACCAGGAACAGGCTGATGGCGAAGACCTTCAGCGCGGCGAACCAGAACTCGAACTCGCCGAAGTTCTTCACCGCGGCCAGGTTGGTGGCGCAGAACACCACCATGAACAGCGCCACCCAGGCCCACTCGGGCGTACCCGGCAGCCAGCCGCTGACGATCTTCGCCGCGCCGATGCCCTCAAGGCCGACGGCGGTGCACAGCAGTACCCAGAACGACCAGCCCGCGGTGAAACCCGCCCAGGGGCCGAGCGCGCGCTCGGCGTGCGCGGAGAAGGAGCCCGACGACGGATACGCGGCGGACATCTCGCCGAGCATCCGCATCACCAGCATCACCAGGAGACCGGAGAGCGTGTAGGCCAGGACGATCGAGGGTCCGGCGGCGGCGATGCCCGCGCCGGAACCGACGAACAGCCCGGCGCCGATCACGCCGCCGAGGGCGATCATGGAGAGGTGGCGCTGCTTGAGGCCGTGGGACAGGGAGGCGTCGTCCGACTTCGGCGGCGTCTCGGTGGTGGTGCTGGACATCAGGCGGCTCGTCCAATGTGTGCGATGCGTGCGACGGGCGCACGAAGGGCAAAAGTGCCCACAGTCTCCGTGCTCGACAGGTGCTGCGGCAGCGGTTGCCCACGATGTGGACATCTGTGATACGGAGGGTGAATGGATGGTTGCAAGTGCTGCAAGTGCTCGGCGGGTCTCGGCCACCTGGACCGGTTTGGTGGATCCCTACAGGCCTCCGCGGTGTCCGCCGGTCTCGGTCGCCGTGACGGCCACCTCCCGACCTCAGTGACTGGTATCACGCCCGACGTGGTGAGGGGCCGGTGCTTTGTCGGGAGCCCACCAAGCCCCCGCTCGCCCCTTGTCGACGGCTGACGGTGAGCGGCCGTGATCCGCTGGGATAGCGTCACCCGGTGTCCCGACATGTCCACACCACCGCGGAGTCCCCATGAGCAGCGTTGCCGCAGCCCCCGCCCGCACCGGAACGGTCCTCGCCGACCTTCTGCCCGCCTCCCGAGTCCGGGACGCCGCCCTCGTGATCGGCGGCGCCGCGCTCACCGGTCTCGCGGCGCAGATCGCGCTGCCCGTGCCGGGCTCCCCGGTCCCGGTGACCGGCCAGACCTTCGCCGCGCTGCTGGTCGGCACCAGCCTGGGCGCCGGCCGCGGCTTCCTCTCCCTCGCGCTGTACGCGCTGGCCGGCATGGCGGGCGTGCCGTGGTTCGCGGGCGGCGCCTCCGGCGTCGGTGCCCCGTCTCTCGGCTATGTCTTCGGCATGCTGCTCGCCGCCGCCGCCGTGGGTGCCCTGGCCCGCCGTGGCGCCGACCGCTCCGTCTGGCGCACGGCCGGTGCGATGGTGCTGGGCGAGGCGATCATCTACGCCGTCGGTGTGCCCTACCTCGCCCTGTCCACCGGGATGTCCGCCACCGCCGCGATCGCGGCCGGCCTCACCCCGTTCCTGATCGGTGACGCCCTGAAGGCGGCCCTGGCGATGGGCCTCCTGCCGACCGCCTGGAAGCTGGTCGACAGGCGCTGAGCGCTCCGCTGGAAGTGCCGCGCTGTGCCGTCGCTCGTCCGCGGCGCCGTCGTGGCTGGTCGCGCAGTTCCCCGCGCCCCTTCAGGGCGCTGCGGAGCCGCAGGGGGCTTCGCCCGACCTGCTGGACGGCGCGACGTCCAGTGGAGACCGCCCCGGACACGCGGCGGCGGGGCCCGCGGCGCAACGCCGCAGGCCCCGCCTCTGCGTGTACCGGCAGGCTCGTTCCGAGTACGTGGTCAGGCTCGTTCCGAGTACGTGGTCAGGCTCGTTCCGAGTGCACGGGCAGGCTCGTTCCGGGTACGTGGTCAGGCTCATTGCGCCGCGGCGCGGCCTTTCCCGATCCGCTCCCTGGCGAACGCGATGCCGAGGACGATCGCAGCCACGAGCAGCGACAGCAGCATCGTCGTACGGCCGTCGTGCTCGGTGTCGGTCAGCATGTAGCCCAGCACGAAGACGATCAGCCCGGCCGCCGCCCACGTCAGGTACGGGTACAGCCACATCTTCACGACCAGCTTCTCCGGCGCCTCCGCCTGGATGATCTTCCGCATGCGCAGCTGCGAGAAGCAGATCACCAGCCAGACGAACAGGGCCACGGCGCCCGAGGAGTTGACCAGGAAGAGGAAGACCGAGTCGGGGAACTCGTAGTTGAAGAAGACGGCGACGAACCCGAAGACGACGGAGGACAGGATCGCCGTCCGCGGCACGCCCCGCCGCGTCGTCCGTGCGAACGCCTTCGGCGCGTCCCCGCGCTCACCGAGCGAGAAGGCCATCCGGGAGGCCGTGTAGAGCCCGGAGTTCAGACAGGACAGGACCGACGTCAGCACGATGAAGTTCATGATCTGACCGGCGTGCGCGATGCCGAGCGAGTCCAGCGCGGCGACGTAGGACCCGTCCTCGGCGATGGACGCCGAGTCCCACGGCAGCAGGGTCACCACGACGAAGATCGACCCGAGGTAGAACACACCGATACGCCAGATGATGCTGTTGGTCGACTTGGTGACCGCGCGCTGCGGGTCCTCCGACTCACCGGCCGCCAGGGTGGCGATCTCGCTGCCCATGAAGGAGAAGACGACCAGCAGCACACCGGTGAGGACGGCGCCGGGGCCGTTGGGCAGGAAACCGCCGTGCTCGGTGAGGTTGGCGAGCCCCGCCCGGTCGCTGTCGACGCCCGGCAGCAGCCCGAACACGGCCAGCGCGCCGACGACGACGAACGCACCGATCGCGACGACCTTGATCCCGGCGAACCAGAACTCGAACTCGCCGTAGGAGCCGACGGAGACCAGGTTGGTGAGGGTCAGCACGACCATCACGATCAGCGCCCAGGCCCACTGCGGCACGGCCGGTATCCAGCCCTCAAGGATCACCGCCCCGGCGGTCGCCTCTACCGCCAGCACCACCACCCAGAAGAACCAGTACAGCCAGCCGATGGAGAACCCGGCCCAGCGTCCGAGCGCCCGGTCGGCGTGGGCGGAGAAGGACCCGGACGCCGGATTGGCCGCCGACATCTCACCAAGCATCCGCATCACCAGCACCACCAGGGTGCCGACCAGGGCGTACGACAGCAGGATGCCGGGCCCCGCGGTGGCGATGCCGGAGCTGGAGCCGACGAAGAGCCCGGCGCCGATCACCCCGCCGATGGCGATCATGGACAGATGGCGGTTCTTGAGGCCGGCCTGCAGACCGGAGCCGGGTTCTCCGGCGGAGCCGCCGTCCCCGGTGGGCGGGGGGCTCTCTTCGGCCTGGGCGAGGGTCGGCTGCGAGGTCATGCGGTGGATTTCCTTTGCGCCGGTGGTGCTGGCTCCCGTACGGGCCTCCCGAACGGGCGAGGGACATGCCGTTCCAATGAAACGGAGGTACACGATTTCAGAAGCCTTGGAATCTGTGTCGTATCTTGAGGCATTCCTGAGGTTCTTTGATCTTCTTTGGGTTCTCTTGACGATTCCTTGATCGGTTCATGCTCCCGGGAGCGACACCCCGCGCCCTCGCCCTGAGACGGGCGTGTCACACTCTGACCATGCGCGTGTACCTCGGTTCCGACCATGCCGGTTTCGACCTCAAGAACCACCTCGTGGAGTGGCTCAAGGCCGCCGGCCACGAGCCCGTCGACTGCGGCCCGCACATCTACGACGCCCAGGACGACTACCCGCCCTTCTGCCTCCGCGCCGCCCAGCGGACCGCCGCGGACGAGGGCTCTCTCGGCATCGTGATCGGCGGCTCCGGCAACGGCGAGCAGATCGCCGCGAACAAGGTGAAGGGCGTGCGTGCGGCCCTGGCCTGGAGCGAGGAGACCGCGTCGCTCGGCCGGCAGCACAACAACGCCAACGTGGTGGCCGTCGGCGCGCGCATGCACACCCAGGAGGAGGCGACCAAGTTCGTCGAGACCTTCCTGAACACGCCGTTCTCCGAGGACGAGCGGCACATCCGCCGCATCGACATGCTCAGCGCCTACGAGACCACCGGCGACCTCCCGCCGATCCCGGCGCACCACCCCCAGCAGTAGCGGACCCGCCCCCCGAGGAAGGGCCCCGGCAGCCCCGGGGCCCCGGCGGCGCGCCGCAACGCACCCGGCGGAACGCACCCGGCGGGACGCCCTTGCCACCCACCGGGCGGAACGCGCCGCCACCCCACCGAGCGGAACAGGACGATCCCCGTGCCAGAAGGGCACACCATCCACCGGCTGGCCCAGGACTACGCCGCAGCCTTCGCCGGTGCACCCGTGCGCGTCACCAGCCCCCAGGGCAAGTTCAGCGACGCCGCGGCCCTCCTCGACGGCACCGTCCTGCGCACCGCCGACGCCCACGGCAAGCACCTCTTCCTCGGCTTCGGCGGCGCCGAGGAGGGCGACTGGGTCCACATCCACCTCGGCCTGTTCGGCAAGGTCGCCTTCGGTCCGGCCCCCGCGCCGCCGCCCACCGGCACCGTCCGCCTCCGCCTGGCGAACACCACCGCCCATGTCGACCTGCGCGGCCCCACCACGTGTGCCCTGATCACCGGGGCCGAGAAGGGCGCGATACACGGCCGCCTGGGCCCGGACCCGCTGCGCGGCGACGCCGATCCGCAGGCCGCGTACGCACGCGTCCGCCGCAGCCGCACCACCGTCGCCGCCCTGCTGATGGACCAGAAGGTGATCGCCGGCGTCGGCAACGTCTACCGGGCCGAGGTCCTCTTCCGGCACGGCATCGACCCCTACCGCCCCGGCCGGGACATCACCTCCGCCGAGTGGGACGCCCTGTGGGGCGACCTCGTCGCACTGATGCGGCAGGGCGTCCGCGACAACCGCATCGACACCGTCCGGCCCGAGCACACCCCGGAGGCGATGGGCCGCCCGCCCCGCGTCGACGACCACGGCGGCGAGGTGTACGTGTACCGCAGAGCCCACCAGGCCTGCCACATCTGTGGCGGCGAGATCCGCACCGCCGAACTCGCCGCCCGCAACCTCTTCTGGTGCCCCGGCTGCCAGCGCACCTGACCTGACCCGGGTGTCTGCGCCTTCTCATGCGTCAGACACCTGACCCGGTGTCAGCACGCCTGCCGAGGGCCGCCGCCGGGCCGCCTGACCGGGTGTCAGCACGCCTGCCGAGGGCCGCCGCCGGGCCGCCTGACCCGGTGTCAGCACGCCTGCCGAGGGCCGCCGCCGGACGCCTGGTCCGGTGCCGGCATGCGCCGGGGCTCGCCAGTCCACCTGACCCGGTGTCAGTACACCACTGCTGTTCAGCCCACCTGACCCGGGCGGCAGCGAACCCGAGCCGGTCGGCAGCCCCGGGCCGGGTCCGACGGCCGGGCGATGCGGCTCTCCGGCGACGCGATCCGCCGGACAGGCCCCGGCGTCAGAAGCCGTGCGGCAACCACGGCGCCACGTCGGAGGCGAGACCCAGCGACGCCTCCGCCAGCGCACCGGGCCGCAGCTCCCGCACCCGGCCGGCCGCGCCCAGCGAGCTCAGGGTCACGCCACCGAGGTAGGCGGCCCCCAGCTCCCGTACCGACAGGGCCAGATCCGCGACGTCGGCGGTGCGGGTGCACGACGCCCCCCGGAATCCGAACGCCCCCGTCGTACCGACGCAGTCCGCGCCGTCCCAGACACCGATGAACCGCTCGGTCTCGGTCAGCGCGTGCCACAGTTCCTTCTCCTCCGGGGCCTCCGGGACCCCGCCGAACGCGCGGATCTGGGTGCCGTACCAGGTCTCCCACTCGCCCCGCCGCAGTACCCGCAGTTCGGTCGCCGGATCCGGCACGGGGCCGGTCCCACGGTCAGTGCCGTCAGTGCTCATGAGCCATGCCTAGCAGGGGGACCCGGGGACGGGCGAGGCGATTTCACCCGGCGGCACGCAGGCCAAAACGTGGTGAAGTTCACTGATGAGTCCGGCCTCGGACGGGGGACAAGTGGGACCTCCCGTGCCAAGCAGCAGCCTCGATGGATAGGGTCCCGAACTGATGGCAGCAGGACGACAGCGGCGCGCGGAAGCCGAGACGATCCCGGCCCGGTTGCGGAAGCAGTGGCACCGGGCCCGCGTCGGCGTGCGCCGCTCCGCCGTCGACTACTTCCGCGGCGACGGATCCGACTGGATCGCGCTGGCCGGTCTGCTGCTGACCATCCCCGTGATCGCGGCCACCACGATGGCCAACTCCGTGTGGGTCTCCCCGGCCGCGCTGATACTGCCGATCGTCGCCGGCGGGCTGCTGCTGCGCCCCGCCAGCCTGCTCGGCCTGTACGCGGCGGCGGCCACGGCACTGATCGTGGAGTCCATACAGCTCGGCCCGTACACCGAGGGGCCCTCCCGGGTCACCCCGGGCGTGGTCCTGGTCGTCGCCGCCTGCGGCTTCTTCGGCCTGCTCCTCGCCCAGTTCCGCAGCCGGGTCGGGGTGCCCTGGCGGCGCGGCGGCACCATGCTCTTCGACCTGCGTGAACGCATCCGGGTGCAGAGCAAGCTGCCCAAGCTGCCGCCCGGCTGGCACCGGGAGATGGCCCTCCGTCCGGCCGGCGGCCAGTCCTTCTCCGGCGACTTCGTGGTCGCGGCCCGCACCAACGGCGGACGGACCCTGGAGGTCGTCCTCACCGACGTCTCCGGCAAGGGCATGGACGCGGGCTCCCGGGCCCTGCTGCTGTCCGGAGCGTTCGGCGGACTCCTGGGCAGCCTGCCCCCGCACGCCTTCCTGCCCGCCGCCAACGGCTATCTGCTCCGCCAGGACTGGGACGAGGGCTTCGCCACCTCCATCCACCTGGTCCTGGACCTCGACACCGGCGACTACGAGCTGTACTCCGCAGGGCATCCACCGGGGCTCCAGCTCAGCGCGGGCAGCGGACGCTGGGAGCAGAAGACGGCCGACGGCCCGCTGCTGGGCGTGTACGACGGCGCCCAGTTCGACCCGGTGAAGGGCTCGCTGCGCCCCGGTGACGTGCTGATGCTGTTCACGGACGGCCTGGTGGAGACCTCCGACCGGGACATCTTCGAGGGCATCGACCGGCTCACCGGCGAGGCCGACCGCTATGTCGCCGGCGGCTTCCACGGCGCCGCCTGGCATCTGATCGAGGCGGTCGCCAAGGACGTCAACGACGACCGGGCGCTGCTGCTGATCTGCCGGGAGGGCGCCACGGCCCAGGCACAGGCGGCCCTGGCCGCCCAGGCGGCCACGGCCCGGGCGGTGCGGGACCAGAGCGCCCGCACCCGGGCCGGCGGCCCGGCGGCCCCTCCTCCGGCACACTGACGCCATGCCCCGGACACCCCCGCTGACCCTGACCGAGGTGGCAGCCGCCGCCCGCACCGCCCACCAGGACCAGGTGGACAAGGCGGGGCGCCCCTACGCCGAGCATCTCGCGGCCGTCGCCGAGGGGGTCCGCCGGCGCGGCGGGGACACGGACCAGATCGCGGCGGCCTGGCTGCACGACGCCGTCGAGGACGACGCCCTGCCGGAGGAGTGGCTGCGCGAGGCCGCGCTGAGCCGCCGTACGAAGGACATCGTCCTGGCCGTCACCAAGCGGGCGGGCGAGTCCCCCGAGGCCTACGCCGCGCGCGTCCTGGCCACCCCCGGCGCGCTGCTGGTCAAGGAGGCCGACCTGGCGCACAACAGCGACCCGGCCCGTCTCGCGGTCCTCGACCCGGTCACCCGAGCGCGGCTGACCGAGAAGTACGCCCGGATGCGCGCACTCCTCGGTCTGGCCGGCCCGGACACCCCGGGGGGAAACCCGGGCGAGGAGGCCTAGACCCCGACCTTCTCGCCCACCCCGCTGCTCCCGCCGGCATCGCGGGTCTCGCGCACCTCGGTCGCCTGCGTCCCCTTCCGCTCGCGGTGGTCCCGGGCCCCGTCGGCCGGGCCGCGCCGGAAGGCCCACTCCATGCGCGGCTCCACGACGAACCGCAGGACGCGCCGGACGGGCTCGGTGCACAGCAGCGTGATCGCCGCGGCGCCGAGCACGGTCATCGCGATCTCACCGAGCGGCCCACGCCAGGCGGGGCCGTCGAACCAGCCCGAGAAGCTGCCCTGCTTCACCAGGAAGCCGTGCAGCAGATAGCCGTAGACGGTGCCTGCGCCCAGCGCCGTGAACCAGGTGCGCCGGCCCGGCACCCAGGCGAGGAAGCACGCGGTCAGCACCAGCGAGCAGCCGAACAGCGCCAGTGTGAGAACCGGCCCGGTCCACCAGGGGGCGCCGGTGTTCTGCGCGGCGGCGTTGCGGTAGAACCAGCCGGTGTCCATGAGGGGTACCGTCCACCATCCGACGGCCACCGCCACCGCGACCACCGGCACCGACAGGATCCGCACCGCACGGCGGCGCACCAGCGCGAAGTGCTCGGGCCGCAGCAGCAGGCCCAGCACGAAACACGGCAGGAACTGCAGCACCCGCTGCATGTTGAGGTCGTTGTCGACCGTCGGTGTCATCGACGCCAGCGCCGCGATGGCCAGCGCGACCGGCAGCGGCCAGCGGACGGTCCGCCAGATCGGAGTGGTCAGCCGCCACACGAACAGCGCGCACAGGAACCACAGCAGATAGCTGGGGTCCAGCAGGCTGATGGCGTGGTCCGGGGCGTCGTCGCCGTAGCGCATGTGCAGCGAGTAGGCGACCTCGAAGACGAGATACGGCACGACGACGCCGGTGATCAGCCGCTTGACGCGCTTGGGGCTCAGATCGAAGCTGCGCGAGAAGTAGCCGGAGATGATGATGAACGCCGGCATGTGGAACGTGTACAGGACCCGGTACAGGGTCTCCATGGACCGGTTGTCGTCCAGGATCTGTCCCCAGGCATGGCCCACGCCGACCAGCACGATCGCCAGGTACTTGGCGTTGTCGAAGAACGCGTCACGGCGGCCCGGCGGCGCCGGCGGCTGCGCCGGGGTGGGTGTCGTCCTGCGTTGGCCGTGTGGTGGCAGCGAGTTCGTCATGGAGCCTCCCGCCGGGAAGTCGGCGAGCAGCCCCAGGACCCCGCTGCGCTTTCGGGGAACGTGGCAGCGTAGAACATCTGAGGCACCCTAGCGTCGGCCGAGCTATTCCGTAAAACTCCTGACGACACCTTCCCGGGCCTTTCCGTAAATCTCTCACGAGTACCTGCGAGTACCCGCAATTTCAGGGAGGTTGACACGGCTGCCGCGTACGGATGCCGCCCGGATCATCCGGATGTTCCATGATTAAACACCCCATAAGCCCGGCGAGGGACTACCCCGTTATGTCCGGATCAGCCTGGATTTCAAGGGTCGTTGAGGAGCGCCCTCGTGTAGCCGTCACCACAATTCGAAATACCTGCGAACGTGTTGTGTGGGCATGGAAACGGAAGTGATCGAATTCCCCGTCGGTCACCCCGCCGCTTCTCTTCCGCCGCGTGCGGCACTACGTCCGTGCGACCTGTCGAATTCCTGTGCGGAATGCCCCTGTCGGCCTCCCCCGACGCCCGCCTGACCCCCGGTGCCGACTCGACTCGGACAAACGTTGCGTCACCTGCCGCATGGCGCGGCCGGGTTGGTGGCACGATGGTTCTGGCGGGGGTGCGCGGGGTTGCGCCCCCGGGCCGGGAGAGCGGACCGACCGAGGGTGTGATCAGTTGTGGCCATTTCACTGTCAGTGGTGCTGCTGTTGGCGATCATCCTGGTGGTGCTGCTCCGGGGCGGCTCCCTCAAGCCCGGCCCGGCGATCGTCGCGGTGCTCTTCGGCTTCTTCCTCGCCTCCACCGGCATGGCCCCGTCGATCAACCGCTTCCTCGACTCGATAGCGGACACGATCAACTCGATCAGTTTCTGAACCCGCCCCCGCCGGCCCTCGCCGTCTCCGCCACCGTCGCCGCACACACGTAGGGCCCGGTTCGTCATCGGAACCGGGCCCTACTGCACAACAGAGCGGGCGACGGGAATCGAACCCGCGTAGCCAGTTTGGAAGACTGGGGCTCTACCATTGAGCTACGCCCGCACGGCACTGGCCGCCGGTCGGCGACCGCGGCACCGAAGGCATCGTACCGGGTCACACCCCGTCCCCGCACACCCCGTTCCGGTCCGCGGCGGAGCGTCACCGGCGCCCCCGAAATGCGGCGGCCGGCACACCCGGCGGCATGTACCCTACGTCTCGCACCAGACGGGGTGTGGCGCAGCTTGGTAGCGCGTCCGCTTTGGGAGCGGAAGGCCGTGGGTTCAAATCCCGCCACCCCGACCATCCACCGGTACCGCCCCCGCACCGGCCGAGCCCGGCCGCACCCGGCCGTTCGGCCGATCACCTCGCGTGATCGCCTTTTGGGCCGTGTAGCCGCTGCCGTTACTATGCAAGCTGCACGCCCGTGTGTCTCATCCTGTGCAGTCCTCCGGGCGGCGAAATCGGCCGGGCCGCTCTGGCTCCGGCAGAAACCAAGAAGTCAGCCACAAGGAGACCGAACCGTGAAGAGCGCCGTGGAGACCCTGAACCCGACCCGGGTTCGGCTCACTGTCGAGGTGCCCTTCGAGGAGCTCAAGGACAGCCTCGACGCGGCGTACAAGAAGATCAACCAGCAGGTCACGGTGAAGGGCTTCCGCAAGGGCAAGATCCCGGCCCGCGTCATCGACCAGCGGTTCGGCCGTGGTGCGGTGCTGGAGGAGGCCGTCAACGACGCGCTGCCGAAGTTCTACACCGACGCGGTCAACGAGGCCGAGCTGAGCCCGCTGGGCCAGCCCGAGGTCGACATCACGGAGCTGAAGGACGGCGAGACGCTGAACTTCACCGCCGAGGTCGACATCCGCCCGGCCCTGGAGATCCCGGACTACTCCGGCATCGAGGTCGAGGTCGACGCCGTCGAGGTCAGCGACGAGGACGTGGACAAGTCGGTCGAGCAGCTCCGTGAGCGCTTCGCCTCCACCGCCCCGGTCGAGCGCGCCGCCGAGGACGGCGACGTGGTCACCATCGATCTGGAGGCCAAGGTCGACGGCGAGGTTCTCGAGGACGGCGTGGCCAGTGGCGTCTCCTACACCATCGGCTCCGGCGAGCTGCTCGACGGCATCGACGACGCCGTGACGGGCCTGGAGGCCGGTGGCGAGGCCACCTTCGCCTCCGAGCTCAAGGGCGGCTCGGCGGCCGGCAAGGAGGCCGAGGTCACCGTCAAGGTCACCCAGGTCGCCAAGCGCGAGCTGCCCGAGCTGGACGACGACTTCGCCCAGCTCGCGTCGGAGTTCGACACGCTGGAGGAGCTGCGCGCCGACAGCCGCAAGCGGCTGGCCGACATGAAGCAGTACGACCAGGCCACCCAGGCGCAGGAGCGCGTCCTGGACAAGCTGCTCGAGCTGGTCGAGGTCCCGGTCCCCGAGAAGCTCCTCGAGGACGAGATCAACACCCGTAAGCACAACCTCGAGCACCACCAGCTCGGCCAGATGGGTCTCACCCTCGACAAGTACCTGGAGCTCCAGGGCAAGACCGCCGAGGAGTTCGACGCCGAGACCCGCGAGGCCGCGGTCAAGGGCATCAAGACCCAGTTCGTCCTCGACGAGCTGGTCAAGCAGGAGAAGCTCAACGTCAACCAGGAGGAGCTCACCGAGCACCTCATGCGGCGTGCCTCCTCCTCCGGCATGTCCCCCGACCAGTTCGCCCAGGCCGTCGTCGAGCAGGGCCAGGTCCCGCTGCTCGTCGGCGAGGTCGCCCGCGGCAAGGCCCTGGCCGTCGTGGTCGAGAAGGCCACGGTCAAGGACACCAACGGCGAGACCGTCGACCTGGACGACGAGGACGAGGCCGAGGCCGGGACCGAGGCCGCGGAGGCCTCCGCCGAGTCCGCCGAGTCCGCCGAGGCGAAGGGCGAGGAGAAGGGCGAGGAGAAGGCCGAAGGCTGATCCTTCACGGCACCTGTGACGCCGTACGACGGGCCCCGGGCGATCAACGCCGGGGCCCGTTTCGTCGTCCGGCCGGGCGACGGCCTCGGGGGGGCGCGGGGACCGGCGCGCGCCACCACGGACACCCGTAGCCGCCGACGCGGAGGCCGCACAACGGCGCTGGGCACCACGGCACCCGGCGGGGCCCTCCGCTACGCCCCCGGCGAACACCCGCGGAACCGGGATGGCGCCGCAGGCCTACCGCGTTAGGGTCCATGAATACGAGGGCAGTGGAGTCGCCGGACGGCTCCGGCCCCGCAGGGAAACGTGAGACGGCCCGGCGCCGTCGTAAGACGAGCAGGTGGATACGTGACGAATCTGATGCCCTCCGCCGCCGGCGAGCCTTCCATCGGTGGTGGCCTCGGCGACCAGGTCTACAACCGGCTGCTCAACGAGCGGATCATCTTCCTCGGCCAGCCGGTGGACGACGACATCGCGAACAAGATCACCGCACAGCTGCTGCTCCTTGCCTCCGACCCGGACAAGGACATTTACCTGTACATCAACAGCCCGGGCGGTTCGATCACGGCCGGCATGGCGATCTACGACACCATGCAGTACATCAAGAACGACGTGGTGACCATCGCCATGGGTCTCGCGGCCTCCATGGGCCAGTTCCTGCTCAGCGCCGGCACGCCGGGCAAGCGCTTCGCCCTGCCGAACGCCGAGATCCTGATCCACCAGCCCTCCGCCGGCCTGGCCGGCTCCGCCTCGGACATCAAGATCCACGCGGAGCGGCTGCTGCACACCAAGAAGCGCATGGCCGAGCTCACGGCCCAGCACACCGGCCAGACGGTCGAGCAGATCACCCGTGACTCGGACCGCGACCGCTGGTTCGACGCCTTCGAGGCCAAGGAGTACGGCCTCATCGACGATGTGATCGCCACGGCCGCCGGTATGCCGGGCGGCGGCGGCACCGGGGCCTGACCCGCTCCCGCACCCAGCCCCGAGCCGACCGCCTCAGCCTTTACAGGAGACACTGTGAACGACTTCCCCGGCCGCGGCCTCTACGACCGCATGCACGCCGCGCAGGACACGCGCGCCGCGCAGGGCCAGTACACCGGCCCGCAGGCCGAGTCCCGCTATGTGATCCCGCGCTTCGTGGAGCGCACCTCCCAGGGCATCCGTGAGTACGACCCGTACGCGAAGCTCTTCGAGGAGCGGGTGATCTTCCTCGGCGTCCAGATCGACGACGCCTCCGCCAACGACGTCATGGCGCAGCTGCTGTGCCTGGAGTCGATGGACCCCGACCGGGACATCTCGGTCTACATCAACAGCCCGGGTGGTTCCTTCACCGCGCTCACGGCGATCTACGACACGATGCAGTACGTCAAGCCGGACATCCAGACGGTCTGCATGGGCCAGGCGGCCTCGGCCGCCGCCGTCCTGCTGGCCGCCGGCACGCCCGGCAAGCGCATGGCCCTGCCCAACGCCCGGGTCCTGATCCACCAGCCCTACAGCGAGACCGGCCGCGGCCAGGTCTCCGACCTGGAGATCGCCGCCAACGAGATCCTGCGGATGCGTTCGCAGCTGGAGGAGATGCTGGCCAAGCACTCCACCCGTACGATCGACAAGATCCGCGAGGACATCGAGCGCGACAAGATCCTCACGGCCGAGGACGCGCTGGAGTACGGGCTGATCGACCAGATCATCACCACCCGGAAGATGGACAACGCTTCTCTGCGCTGAGGCAGGAGGCTGTATCGTCTGCCGCCCCTTGGCATGGTTCGGTGAGGTTCACGTCAAAGCGAACCCTGCCAAGGGGGGCCCGAACGGGGGGCACGGCAAGGTACCGTCGGACATAAGGCAGCACCAGGAGTCCGCTGGACGTCGACGTCCAGGCGTCTCCCAGGCGAAGGGGAAGCACACCGTGGCACGCATCGGTGACGGCGGCGATCTGCTCAAGTGCTCGTTCTGCGGGAAGAGCCAGAAGCAGGTCAAGAAGCTCATCGCAGGGCCCGGTGTGTACATCTGCGACGAGTGCATCGATCTCTGCAACGAGATCATCGAGGAGGAGCTGGCCGAGACCAGCGAGGTCCGCTGGGAGGAGCTGCCCAAGCCCCGCGAGATCTACGAGTTCCTCGAGGGGTACGTGGTCGGCCAGGAGGCCGCCAAGAAGGCCCTCTCCGTCGCGGTGTACAACCACTACAAGCGGGTCCAGGCCGGTGAGAACGGCGGCGCCCAAGGCCGCGACGACGCCATCGAGTTGGCCAAGTCCAACATCCTGCTGCTGGGCCCCACCGGCTCCGGCAAGACCCTGCTCGCCCAGACCCTCGCCCGCATGCTGAACGTCCCGTTCGCGATCGCCGACGCCACGGCGCTCACCGAGGCGGGCTACGTCGGCGAGGACGTCGAGAACATCCTGCTCAAGCTGATCCAGGCCGCCGACTACGACGTCAAGAAGGCCGAGACCGGGATCATCTACATCGACGAGATCGACAAGGTCGCGCGGAAGAGTGAAAACCCCTCCATCACGCGCGATGTGAGCGGCGAGGGCGTGCAGCAGGCGCTGCTGAAGATCCTGGAGGGCACCACCGCCTCCGTCCCGCCGCAGGGCGGGCGCAAGCACCCCCACCAGGAGTTCATCCAGATCGACACGACGAACGTGCTGTTCATCGTGGGCGGCGCCTTCGCGGGTCTGGAGAAGATCATCGAGGCCCGGGCCGGCGCCAAGGGCATCGGCTTCGGCGCGCAGATCCGCTCCAAGCAGGAGCGCGAGTCCAAGGACCACTTCGAGGACGTCATGCCGGAGGACCTGGTCAAGTTCGGCATGATCCCCGAGTTCATCGGCCGGCTCCCGGTGATCACCAGCGTGCACAACCTCGACCGCGAGGCCCTGCTCCAGATCCTGGTCGAGCCGCGCAACGCCCTGGTCAAGCAGTACCAGCGGCTCTTCGAACTCGACGGCGTGGAGCTGGACTTCGAGCGCGAGGCGCTGGAGGCCATCGCCGACCAGGCCATCCTCCGCCAGACCGGCGCCCGTGGCCTGCGCGCCATCATGGAGGAGGTCCTCCAGGGCGTGATGTACGAGGTCCCGTCCCGCAAGGACGTCGCCCGTGTCGTCATCACCGCGGACGTGGTCCTCTCCAACGTCAACCCGACGCTGATCCCGCGGGATTCGCGGGGGCGGGGCTCGGGGGAGCAGAAGACGGCGTAGCGAGACATACGGCGAGGCATACGAGCGAGACACACGGCGAGGCATACGAAGGGGCCCCGGTCGAGCACGACCGGGGCCCCTTCGTATGCGCCGACGGGTGTCAGGCCTCGACGCGGACCTCCTTGCGGAGCTTGGTGGTGAGGTCCACGGCCACATCCTTGCTGATGCTGTTGGTGACCTCGCCCGGGGACACCATGGCGATGGTGCTGTGGTCCGCCCAGGCGCAGAACCAGTCGGACTTCATCCTCTTGGACTGTGCGTTCTGGCCCTCGGCCACCTGGCACTTCATGATCGCGCCGTCCAGCTCGACCTCCTCGGGCTCACCGACGAGTTCGGGCTTCTGGCCGACGGAGCCGGAGGAGCTCTGCTCGGCCGACTTCTTCATCTGGGCGAAGAACGCGTCCAGGGTGGCCTCGGGGTCGGCGATCTCCCCGTAGGCGCCGATCATGGTGATGGTGGAGAACTCCGCGGGGAGCGAGCTGGGGTCGCTCGGGTCGTAGGTGTTCGGATCGACCGTGGCGTAGAGACCGAACGCGGACTCGCCGTTCTTGACGCCGCTCTTCTCCAGATCCTCGGCCGTGTCGGCTCCGCCGGCGGTCGCGCCCTCCTCGGAGAGCAGGTTGTACTCGCCGCCGATGACCGTCTTCGGCGTCTCCAGCCTGTGCGGGCCGTCGTCCGCCAGGCCGCCCGCGCCGCCGCCCCCGCCGAGGACGAAGTACGCGCCGACCCCGATGGCGGCGACCACCGCGACCGCGCCGATGATCAGGCCGGTCTTCTTCTTGCCGCCACCGGGGGCCGGGGGCTGGGGCACGCCGTACGGGGCCTGGCCGTAGGGCGGCTGCTGGCCGTACGGGGCCTGCTGGCCGTACGGGGCCTGCTGGGGCGGGACGCCGCCCTGCTGCGGGTAGCCGTAACCCGGCTGGGGCTGCGGCGGAGGCGTCTGCTGGGGGTAGCCGTAGCCGGGCTGGGGGGCCTGCGGCTGCTGGCCGTACGGTCCCGGCTGGCCGTACGGTCCGGGCTGCTCGGGCTGCCCGCCGTACGGGCCCGGCTGGTTGTAGCTCATGTTCTGGGTTCCCCTCCAGATGCTTATGCGTTGCTGACATCCTGACGCAGACCTGGCGTGGGCAGGTCACCGGGGGCGGCACCGTTACAAAGGAATCGCGTTTCGGGACAGCGGCGTGACGCCTCTAAACTGACCCTCGTGACCGAGAACACTCAGCAGCCGCAGCCCGCACCCACGACCGAACTGCCGACCCAGTACACGCCGGCCGAGGTGGAGGGGAAGCTGTACGAGCGCTGGGTAGAACGGGGCTACTTCGAGGCGGACGCCAAGAGTGACAAGCCTCCGTTCACCGTCGTCATCCCCCCGCCGAACGTCACCGGCTCGCTCCACCTGGGGCACGCCTTCGAGCACACGCTCATCGACGCGCTGACCCGCCGCAAGCGGATGCAGGGCCACGAGACGCTGTGGCAGCCCGGCATGGACCACGCCGGCATCGCCACGCAGAACGTCGTCGAGCGGGAGCTGGCCAAGGAGGGCAAGTCCCGGCACGACCTGGGCCGGGAGGCGTTCGTCGAGCGGGTCTGGCAGTGGAAGGCCGAGTCCGGCGGGCAGATCTCCGGACAGATGCGCCGCCTCGGCGACGGCGTCGCCTGGTCGCGTGAGCGCTTCACCATGGACGAGGGCCTGTCCCAGGCCGTCCAGACCATCTTCAAGCGGCTCCACGACGACGAGCTGATCTACCGCGCCGAGCGCATCATCAACTGGTGCCCGCGCTGCCTGACCGCCATCTCCGACATCGAGGTCGAGTACCAGGACGACGACGGCGAGCTCGTCTCCATGAAGTACGGCGACGGGGACGACACCATCGTCGTCGCCACCACCCGCGCCGAGACGATGCTCGGTGACACGGCCGTCGCCGTGCACCCCGAGGACGAGCGGTACCGGCGCCTCATCGGCAAGCTCGTCAAGCTGCCGCTGACCGACCGCTCCATCCCGGTCGTCGCCGACGAGCACGTCGACCCCGAGTTCGGCACCGGCGCGGTCAAGGTGACGCCCGCCCACGACCCGAACGACTTCGAGATCGGCCAGCGCCACGACCTGCCCGCCATCGCCGTGATGGACGAGCACGCCATCATCACCGCCCACGGCCCCTTCCAGGGCCTGGACCGGCTGGAGGCCCGCTCCGCCATCGTCGCCGCGCTGCGCGCCGAGGGCCGCATCGTCGCCGAGAAGCGGCCGTACGTCCACTCCGTCGGCCACTGCTCGCGCTGCAAGACCACCATCGAGCCGCGGCTGTCCATGCAGTGGTGGGTCAAGGTCGGCCCGCTGGCGCAGGCGGCCGGCGACGCGGTCCGCGACGGGCGGGTGAAGATCCACCCGCAGGAGATGGAGAAGCGGTACTTCGACTGGGTCGACAACCTCCACGACTGGTGCATCTCCCGCCAGCTGTGGTGGGGCCACCGCATCCCGGTCTGGTACGGGCCGAACGGCGAGGTCGTCTGCGTCGGACCGGACGAGGAGCCGCCGGCCGGCGAGGGCTGGCGGCAGGACCCCGACGTCCTGGACACCTGGTTCTCGTCGGGTCTGTGGCCGTTCTCGACGCAGGGCTGGCCGGAGCGGACCGAGAGCCTGGCGAAGTTCTATCCGAACTCCGTCCTGGTCACCGGCTACGACATCCTGTTCTTCTGGGTCGCCCGGATGATGATGTTCGGGCTGTACGCGATGGACGGGACCCCGCCGTTCCACACCATCGCCCTGCACGGCATGGTCCGTGACCAGAACGGCAAGAAGATGTCCAAGTCCTTCGGGAACGTCGTCAATCCGCTGGACTGGATGGACAAGTACGGTTCCGACGCGCTCCGCTTCACCCTCGCGCGCGGCGCCAACCCGGGCGTGGACGTCCCCATCGGCGAGGACTGGGTCCAGGGCTCGCGCAACTTCGCCAACAAGATCTGGAACGCCACCCGGTTCGCGCTGATGAACGGCGCGACGGTCGAGGGCCCGCTGCCGGACGTGTCGCTGATGTCCTCGACGGACCGGTGGATCCTCTCCCGGCTGAACTCGGTCGTCGCCGAGGTCGACGCGTACTACGAGGACTTCCAGTTCGCGAAGCTGTCCGACGCGCTGTTCCACTTCGCCTGGGACGAGGTCTTCGACTGGTACGTCGAGCTGTCCAAGACCACCTTCCAGGCGGGCGGCGAGGCCGCCGAGGTCAGCAAGCGCGTCCTCGGTGAGGTCCTCGACGTCACGCTGCGGCTGCTGCACCCGGTGGTCCCGTTCGTGACGGAGACCCTGTGGACCACGCTGACCGGCGGCGAGTCCGTCGTCGTCGCCGATTGGCCGAAGGACTCCGGCTTCCGGGACGCCGACGCCGAGCGGGAGATCGAGACGGTCCAGTCGGTGGTCACCGAGGTCCGCCGGTTCCGCGCCGACCAGGGACTCCAGCCCGGTCAGCGGGTCCCGGCCCGGCTGACGCCCGACGGCACGGCGCTCGCCCCGCACGAGGCGGCCGTCCGGCAGCTGCTGCGCCTCCAGCCGGAGGGTGAGGGCTTCACCGCGACGGCCACGCTGCCGGTCGCGGGAGTGGAGGTCGCGCTGGACCTGTCCGGTGTCATCGACGTCGCGGCGGAGCGCAAGCGCCTCGCCAAGGACCTCGCGGCCGCGGAGAAGGAGAAGGCGCAGGCCACGGCCAAGCTGGGCAACGAGGCGTTCCTCGCCAAGGCGCCGGACCAGGTGGTGGAGAAGATCCGCACGCGGCTGGCCAAGGCGGAGGAGGACATCACCCGCATCCAGAACCAACTGGAGCGCCTGCCCCGGGCATGACCGACGCGGCGTGAGAGCAGCCGACCGACCGCCGCCCCCACAGCCTGCGGGGGCGGCGGTGCTCCGAGCCTGCGGGCAGTCGTGCCTCCCCTCTCCAGTGCCTCAAGGGTCTGGGAGGTATCCCCGGGGCGGCGGGTGGGCGCAGGCGGCGCCCGTCAGCGCGGGCAGCAGGACGCTGTGACAGCACGGAGGCCCCCGGGGGCCAGCCAGCACCGGGGGTCTTGGGTCGCCAGGCGGGTCGGTCGGGTGCGGTCCGGCGCCAACGGAATGCCGTCCGCGCCCGCGCGGTGCCGCCCCGGGGGGACGGGGACCCCCGGGCGGACCTCCTCGGCCGTTCAGGCACCGGCGGCACGACCGCCCGCCGGGTGCCCACGGGCGATGCGCCCGGCGTCCCGCGGGCCACGGGCCACGGGTGACGGGCCCGAACGTCCGGGGACCGCGGGCCGAATGCCGGCGGGCCACGGGCCCGAATGTCGGCGGACCGCGGGTACGTAGACTGGCCCCGTGAGCGACAACCCCGGCAGCAACGACCAGCCCGACCCCCTCGAATCCTTCGACGAGATCATCGCGGCGGAGACCGACCGCGACCCGGATCTCGCGGTGATCGAGGCCGGCAGCCGCACCCTGCGCACCCAGGGCGGCCCGCCGCAGGCCGACGTGCCCGGGCGACCCGAGGACCCCGAGGTGGACCGGGCGCTGCGCGAGGTCGAGGCGGAGCTCGCCACCCGCTGGGGCGAGACCAAGCTGGAGCCCTCCGTCAGCCGTATCGCCGCGCTGATGGACGTGCTCGGCGAGCCGCAGCGCGCCTACCCCTCGATCCACATCACCGGCACCAACGGCAAGACCTCCACCGCCCGCATGATCGAGTCCCTGCTCGGCGCCTTCGAGCTGCGTACCGGCCGGTACACCTCGCCGCACGTGCAGTCTGTGACGGAGCGGATCAGCCTGGACGGTGCGGCGGTCTCCGCCGAGCGGTTCATCGAGACGTACCAGGACATCAAGCCGTACGTCGAGATGGTCGACGCCCGGCAGGAGTACCGGCTGTCGTTCTTCGAGGTGCTTACCGGCATGGCGTACGCCGCCTTCGCGGACGCGCCCGTGGACGTCGCCGTCGTCGAGGTCGGCATGGGCGGCAGCTGGGACGCCACCAACGTGATCGACGGGGACGTCGCCGTGGTCACCCCCATCGACCTGGACCACACCGACCGGCTGGGCAGCACGCCCGCCGAGATCGCCACCGAGAAGGCCGGCATCATCAAGCAGGGTGCCTCCGTGATCATGGCCCAGCAGCCGGTGGACGCGGCCCAGGTACTCCTGAAGAAGGCCGTGGACGTGGACGCCACCGTCGCCCGCGAGGGCCTGGAGTTCGGGGTGGTCTCCCGGCAGGTGGCCGTGGGCGGGCAGCTGCTGACCCTGCGAGGTCTGGGCGGCGAGTACCCCGAGGTGTATCTGCCGCTGCACGGCGCCCACATGGCGCACAACGCGGCCGTGGCGCTCGCTGCCGTGGAGGCGTTCTTCGGGGTGGGCGCGCAGCGCGCCGAGCCGCTGGACGCCGACACCGTGCGCAAGGCGTTCGCCTCCGTCGCCTCGCCGGGGCGGCTGGAGGTGGTGCGGCGCTCGCCCACCGTCGTCCTGGACGCCGCGCACAATCCGGCCGGCGCCCGCGTCACCGCCGAGGCACTGGGCGAGGCCTTCCAGTTCAGCCGCCTCATCGGGGTGGTCGGCACCAGCGGCGACAAGAACGTGAAGGGGCTGCTGGAGGCGTTCGAGCCGGTCTTCGCCGAGATCGTCGTCACCCAGAACTCCAGCCACCGCGCGATGGACGCCGACGAGCTCGCCGGGCTGGCGGTGGAGGTGTTCGGCGAGGAGCGGGTCCAGGTCGAGCCGCGGCTGCCGGACGCGCTCGAGGCCGCGATCACGCTGGCCGAGGAGGAAGGCGAGTTCGCCGGCGGCGGCGTGCTCGTGACCGGATCCGTCATCACCGTCGGCGAGGCCCGACTGCTGCTGGGGAAAGGCTGACAGCCCGTGCGTACGCTCTGCTCCTCGACCTTGATCAGCGAGTTCTTCGTGATCGGCTTCGCCGCACTCGTGGCGATGAAGGACCCGGACCTGTCCACAGGGGCGGTGTGGACGGTCAGTGGCATCGCGATGGCGCTGTGCCTGGTGCTGTGCGGTCTGGTGACCCGGCCCGGCGGAGTCGCCTTCGGCTGGGCGCTCCAGGTCGCCCTGATCGCGTCCGGCCTGGTGGTACCGCTGATGTATGTGCTGGGAGTGATCTTCGCGGCCCTGTGGTGGGCGTCCGTGCACTACGGCCGGAAGATCGACGAGGCGAAGGCGAGGTTCGCGGCCGAGGGCGGGTCCGCTCCGGCCGACGCTGCCTGACGGGCGCCGCGACACGCCGGGTAACCTCTGTCATCACCTCGCACGTACCACGTACCAAGGAGCCCCTCGTGTCGCAGCGCACCCTCGTCCTGCTCAAGCCCGACGCCGTCCGCCGGGGTCTGACCGGCGAGATCATCAGCCGTATCGAGCGCAAGGCGGACTGGCGGATCACCGCGCTGGACATGCGCACGCTGGACACCGGGACGCTGGAGCTGCACTACGGCGAGCACCAGGGCAAGCCGTTCTACGAGCCGCTGGTGACGTTCATGTCCTCGGGGCCGGTCGTGGCGATGATCGTCGAGGGGGAGCGGGTCGTCGAGGGTGTGCGCGCCCTGGCGGGCCCGACCGACCCGATCGCGGCGGCGCCCGGGTCCATCCGCGGTGATTTCGGCGTGATCGTCCGGGAGAACCTGATCCACGCCTCCGACTCCGAGGAGTCCGCGGAGCGCGAGCTGAAGATCTTCTTCCCGGGGCGCGACTGACCCCCGAGGGCTCGGGAGTCCCGCGAATTCCCTGATGCACCGTCAGTCAAATGGGTGCAGCTGACCTGGGCAGTCGTGAAGATTCGGCAGCCCTGTGACATATAAGTGCCGATCGGGGGAACGTTTGCCACCGTTGGCCCGTCTCCACAAGCGAGGCGGCGTGTGATCTGCTGACAATGGCGAAGACCCTCGCGCAGTGTTCGTGAAAGCGCGTCTACGATGGACGCATTCACGTCGCAGCAACCCACCTCGCCTACCTGAAAAGCCCTCAAAAGCTCGCGGGAAGGCCAGACGAATCCTGATGGGGAACTCAATGTCGTTCATCGGCCGTGACATGGCTGTCGACCTCGGGACCGCCAACACGCTGGTGTACGTCAGGGGTCGCGGGATCGTACTGAACGAGCCGTCCGTCGTCGCGATCAACACCAACACCGGTGGCATCCTCGCGGTCGGCGCCGAAGCGAAGAAGATGATCGGGCGCACGCCCGGCAACATCGTTGCCGTGCGTCCGCTCAAGGACGGCGTGATCGCCGACTTCGAGATCACCGAGCGGATGCTCCGCTACTTCATCCTGAAGATCCACAAGCGGCGGTATCTGGCTCGTCCGCGGGTCGTCGTCTGTGTGCCCTCGGGCATCACGGGCGTCGAGCGCCGTGCCGTCATCGAGGCGTCGTCCCAGGCCGGCGCCCGCCAGGTGCACATCATCGAGGAGCCCATGGCGGCGGCCATCGGCTCCGGCCTGCCGGTCCACGAGGCCACGGGCAACATGGTGGTCGACATCGGCGGCGGCACCACGGAGGTCGCGGTCATCTCCCTCGGCGGCATCGTCACCGCGCAGTCCATCCGCGTCGCGGGCGACGAACTGGACAACGCGATCATCCAGCACATCAAGAAGGAGTACTCGCTCCTCCTGGGTGAGCGGACGGCCGAGCAGATCAAGATCACGATCGGCTCCGCGTACGACCTCGACTCCGACGAGCACACCGAGATCCGCGGCCGGGACCTTGTCTCCGGGCTGCCCAAGACCGTCGTCATCTCCGCGGCCGAAGTGCGCAAGGCGATCGAGGAGCCGGTCAACGCCATCGTCGACGCTGTCAAGACGACCCTCGACAAGTGCCCGCCGGAGCTGTCCGGCGACATCATGGACCGGGGCATCGTCCTGACCGGCGGCGGGGCGCTGCTGCGCGGCCTCGACGAGCGGCTGCGCCGGGAGACCGGCATGCCCATCCACATCGCCGAGGACCCGCTGGACAGTGTGGCGCTCGGCTCCGGCAAGTGCGTGGAGGAGTTCGAGGCGCTCCAGCAGGTGCTGGACGCCCAGCCCCGCAGATGACATAACGCTTCGGTTCCGCCGTACGAGACGATCTCCTCTCGTGCGGCGGATCGTTGATATAGAGACATGACAGCGCCCAAAACGCCCGCCGCCGGGCGTTCCCGGGCGGTTCCCGCGGATCCCCACCCAACCGAATCCCCACCCAACACCCGACGAATTTCCCGAATTCCGACGAGGAAGGCACGGCCGCCGCACGTGAGGGACACGAAAGAGAGCCGGCTGCTCCTGGTGCTGCTGATCGCCGTATCGTTCGCACTGATCACGGTGGACATCCGCGGCGGGGAGGACTCACCGGTCGACGGTGCCCGGCAGGCCGCAGCCACCGTCTTCGGCCCGATCGAGAACGGGGTGTCCGCCGCGGTCGACCCCGTCGGCAACGCGATCGCCGCGGTCCGCGCCTCCGACGAACGCCACGACCGCCTCGCGGAGCTGGAGAAGGAGAACGCCGCGCTGAAGGCGAAGCTCGGCAGCGACGACCGCAGCCGCAGCCGCCTGGCCCAGCTGGAGAAGATGCTCAAGACCGCCGGCAAGGGGCAGTACGGCATCAAGGGCGCCCAGGTCATCGCCATAGGAGCGGCCCAGGGCTTCTCCTGGACCATCACCATCGACGCCGGCGCCGAGGACGGCCTCGAACGCGACATGACCGTGCTCAACGGCGACGGTCTCGTCGGCCGCGTCACCACCGTCGGCCCCAGCACCGCCACCGTCCTGCTCGCCACCGACCCCGACTTCACCGTCGGCACCCGCATGGAGGCCACCGACGAACTCGGCTTCGCCGCCGGGCAGGGCGACCGCCCGCTGCGCGTCGAGCTCCTCAACGGCAAGTCCGAAGTCAAGAAGGGCGACCGCCTGGTCACCTTCGGCTCGCAGGCCGACAAGCCGTTCGTGCCCGGCGTGCCCGTCGGCGTCGTCTCCCGCGTCGACCCCTCCGGCGGCGACCTCACCCGCACCCTCTACGTCACGCCGTACGTCAGCTTCAGCAAGCTCGACATCGTCGGCGTCGTCGTCCAGGCCCCGCAGAAGGACCCGCGCGACACCGTGCTCCCGGACAAGCCCAAGCCGACTCCCAGGCCGACCGTGACGGTGACCGTCACACCGTCCGCCGGTGCGCCCGCCGACGGCGAGCTGCAGCCCGAGCAGCCCGAGCAGTAGGAGCCACGATTCCCATGCGCGTCAACCGGATCCTGCTCTCCGTCTCCCTGGTCGTCGTCGCCCTGGTGCTCCAGGTCAGCGTCCTGGCCCGGCTCCACCTGCCCGGCGCGGTCCCCGACCTGCTGCTGCTCACCGTCCTCGGCTTCGCCCTGGTCTACGGCCATGTCGGCGGTGCCCTCATCGGCTTCGGCGCCGGACTCCTCGCCGACCTCGCCCCGCCCGCCGACCACGCCGCCGGGCGCTACGCCCTGGTGCTGTGCGTCATCGGCTACCTGGCCGGACTGGTCCGGCCGGAGAACGGCCGGCTGAAGTCGGCCACCGGCCCCATGGTCGTCGTGGTCGCCGCCGCCATCGGCTCCACCCTGCTCTACGCCGGGGTCGGCGCCCTCGTCGGCGACACCGCCGCCCGGCATGTCGGCCTCGGCGGGCTGCTGTTCACCTCCGCCCTGTACGACCTGCTGCTCGCCCCGTTCGTCGTCCCCGGGATCATGGCCCTGGCCCGGCGGGCCGAGAACGACCCGCTCGCCGAGACCAACTCCGCCGCGCAGCGCACCGACATCTCCTCCGGCTGGCTCTCCTCGGGCACCGGACTGCGCATCGGGGGCCAGCGCGGCGGCCTGCGGGTGAAGGCGGCGCGGGCCCGGATGGCCAGGGCGGGGCGGATCAAGGGGGTCAAGCGGCTGTGAGCGCAGGAAAGTTCACCGGAACGGGTGAGCACGGGCGGAACCGCACCCGGGCGGCCGGCCGTTCACCACTCGTACACGCCACATCACTCGTACACGCCACACCGTTCGTCCATGCCGCATCGCCCGTGCCCGCCGCACCGGCCGTGCACGCCACGTCATCCGTACCCGGGGCGTCATCCGTCCACGCACTCGCGTACCTGCACTGAGAGGGGGAGGCAGCGCAGTGACCAACATTCCCGAGACCGGACGGACCCCACGCGTCCAGATCCGGCTCATCGTGATCCAGATCCTCGTCCTCTCCCTCCTCGGCACCCTCGGCGGCCGGCTGTGGTACCTGCAGATCCGCCAGGGCGACGACTACGCCAAGGAAGCCTCCGGCAACCACGTCCAGCAGGTCGTCCAGCCCGCCGTCCGCGGCTCCATCCTGGACGCGCGCGGCGTGGCCCTCGCGGACAACGAGACCCGGCTGGTCGTCTCCGCCTCCCGCACCGACCTGCTGAAGATGAAGGACGACGGCGAGGCGGTCCTCACCAAGCTCGCCGGCGTCCTCGGCATGACCCCCCAGGAGGTCATGGACAAGGTCCGGCTGTGCGACGCCAAGACCCCCCAGCCCTGCTGGAACGGCTCGCCCTACCAGCCGATCCCCATCACCGACGAGGCCACCCCCAAGCAGGCCCTGCAGATCCGCGAGCGCGCCGAGGACTTCCCCGGCATCACCGCCGAGCCGCAGGCCGTGCGCCGCTACGCCGCCCCGGGCAACGCCAACACCGGCCAGGTCCTCGGCTATCTCTCCCCGGTGACCGACGAGGAGATCCAGAAGGCGCAGGACACCGAGTCGCCGTATCTGCGCTCCGACATGGTCGGCCGCTCCGGACTGGAGCGCCAGTACGACCAGGCGCTGCGCGGCAAGGCCGGAGTCACCCGCTACGAGGTCGACAACCTCGGCCGCGTCCTCGGCCAGGCCGAGTCCGACCCCGCCGAGCCCGGCTCCAACCTCGTCACCAGCCTGGACGCCCGGGTGCAGCGCATCGCCGAGTACGAGCTCAACGAGGCGATGAAGGTCGCCCGCACCCAGTGGGACCGCAACACCGACCGCACGTACGAGGCCGACGCAGGCGCGATCGTCGTCATGGAGGCCAAGACCGGCCGTGTCGTCGCCATGGCCTCCAACCCCACCTACGACCCGAACGTCTGGGTCGGCGGCATCTCCGCCAAGGACTACAAGAAGCTCACCGGCAAGGACTCCCACTACCCGCTGCTCAACCGTGCCATCCAGGGCCAGGCCGCCCCCGGCTCCATCTTCAAGGTGGTCTCCACCTCCGCCGCGGTCGAGGCGGGCTACGACTTCGACGGCGGCTACGACTGCTCCAGCTCCTACTCCGTCGGCGGCCAGGTCTTCAAGAACTTCGAGTCCCAGAGCTACGGCTCCATCGACCTCGGCCGCGCCCTGGAGGTCTCCTGCGACACCGTCTTCTACCGCCTCGCCCACCAGCAGTGGCAGAAGGACGGCGGCATGAAGCCGAAGAACCCCAACGACTACTTCTACAAGGCCGCCCACGAGTTCGGCCTCGGCGAGAAGACCGGTATCGATCTGCCCAACGAGGTCACCGGCCGGGTCCCCGACCGCCAGTGGAAGCAGGACTACTGGGAGGCCAACAAGGACGCCTGGTGCAAGTCCGGCAAGAAGGACGGCTCGTACGTGGAGAAGATCGCGTACGAGAACTGCCTCGAGGGCAACAAGATGCGTGCCGGTGACTCCATCAACTACTCCATCGGCCAGGGAGACACCCTCGTCACCCCCGTCCAGATGGCCACCATCTACGCCGCCATCTCCAACGGCGGCACGCTGTACGACCCCTCGATCGGCAAGGCGGTCATCAGCCCCGACGGCCGGCAGATCACCGAGATCAAGCCCGAGTCGCACGGCAAGCTGCCGATAAGCCAGGCCACGCTGAAGAAGATGGACAGCGCCCTGGAGGGCGTCGCCACCCGCGGCACGGCCGCCTGGCGGTTCGGCGGCTGGCCCCAGGACGAGATCCCGATGCACGCCAAGACCGGTACCGCGGAGGTCTACGGCAAGCAGACCACGTCCTGGTTCGCCACCTACACCGAGGACTACGCGATCGTCATGACGATCTCCCAGGGCGGCACCGGCTCCGGCGCCTCCGGCCCCGCCGTCCGCAATGTCTACAACGCGCTGTACGGCGTCCAGGAGGACGGCTCGATCGACAGGAAGAAGGCGCTGCTGCCCCAGCCGCAGCAGGGCCTGCCCAAGGTCAAGTCCGATGGGACGATCGCCTCGCCGAAGATGTCGGACCCGGTGAAGGACATGCTGGCCGAGCAGGAGGAGGCCGCCGAGGAGACCGCGGACAACCCGGACGGCGGGCAGCAGGACGACCCGCAGGACCAGGGCGCCACCACCTCGCCGCAGCGGTCGGAGAACCGCGACACCCGCAGGCGGGCCGGCGGCACGGGCGGGCGCGGCCGGAACCGCGGAGGCCGCGGCGGCCGGGCCCGCGAGCGGAACCGGACGGTGCGCACATGACCGGCGCGAACAGCTTCCAGGTCTCCGGGTACGGGCCCGAGCGCGCCGGGTGGACACGGCTGTTCGCCCGTGACTCGGTCGCCCGCCGGCTGGACTGGCCGATACTGCTGTCGGCCACCGCCCTGTCCCTGCTCGGCGCGCTGCTGGTGTTCTCCGCGACCCGCAACCGCACCGACATCAACCAGGGCGACCCGTACTACTTCCTGGTGCGCCATCTGCTCAACACCGGCATCGGTATCGCCCTGATGATCGCCACGGTCTGGCTGGGCCACCGCACCCTGCGCACGGCCGTGCCGGTCCTGTACGGCGCGTCCGTCTTCCTGATCCTGCTGGTGCTCACACCGCTCGGCACGACGATCAACGGCGCGCACTCGTGGATCAAGCTCCCCGGCGGCTTCTCGCTGCAGCCGTCGGAGTTCGTCAAGGTCACGATCATCCTGGGCATGGCGATGCTGCTGGCGGCGCGGGTGGACGCGGGGGACAAGCCGTACCCCGACCACCGGACCGTGCTCCAGGCGCTGGGACTGGCCGTGGTGCCGTGTCTGATCGTGATGCTGATGCCCGACCTCGGCTCGGTCATGGTCATGGTGGTGATCGTGCTGGGCGTGCTGCTCGCCTCCGGTGCGTCCAACCGGTGGGTGTTCGGGCTGATCGGTGCGGGCGCCGCCGGGTCGATCGCGGTGTGGCAGCTGGGGGTGCTCGACGCGTACCAGATCAACCGCTTCGCGGCCTTCGCCAACCCCGAGCTGGACCCCGCAGGCGTCGGCTACAACACCAACCAGGCCCGTATCGCGATCGGATCCGGCGGGCTGACCGGGTCCGGGCTGTTCAACGGCTCGCAGACCACGGGCCAGTTCGTGCCCGAGCAGCAGACGGACTTCGTGTTCACCGTGGCGGGGGAGGAGCTCGGCTTCGTCGGCGCCGGCTTCATCATCTTCCTGCTGGGCGTGGTCCTCTGGCGCGCGTGCCGCATCGCCCGGGACTCCACCGACCTGTACAGCACGATCGTCGCGGCGGGCATCGTGGCATGGTTCGCTTTCCAGACATTCGAGAACATCGGCATGACCCTCGGCATCATGCCCGTCACCGGCCTTCCCCTGCCCTTCGTCTCCTACGGCGGCTCGGCGATGTTCGCCGTCTGGATAGCGGTAGGCCTACTCCAGTCGATCACCTCCCAACGCCCCATGTCTGCGTAGCGTCTCCGACGACCGGCCCGGAGGGCCGTGCATCGGCCCTCCGGGGCCGCCCCCACCAGCAGCGCCGACTGCCGGCCCACCAGCTGCGCCGGTCGCGTCGGCCGCGGCAGCCGAGCCGCCCAAGCCGCGGGCAGTCGTGCCACCCGGGGCGGCACCCAGCCGAGCAGGCGCCCCGGCCTGGTCCGGCCCGGCCGGACCAGGCCGGGGCGGGGCGGCCGGATCCGCCGGGTGCGATAACCAGCCTCTCCAGGGCACCGAGCCCGGGACGAGGCGAGGGCCGGACCGACCCGGGACCGGCCCGCCCCGGAGCCCCGCAGCCACCCCGGACCTGCCACCCTGGCCGATTCCTCACGGCCACCCCCGTGACCCACCCCGCCGACCCGACTAGATTCACCTCATGGTGGACACCAAGCGTGAGATCGAACGGAAGTACGAGTCGAAGGACAGCGGCCTCCCCGACCTGACCGGCGTCCCCGGCGTCGCGGCCGTCGTGGACAAGGGCGTCGCCCACCTGGACGCCACCTACTACGACACCGCCGACGAACGCCTCGCCGCGTCCTCGGTCACCCTGCGCCGACGCACCGGCGGCTCCGACGCCGGCTGGCACCTCAAACTCCCCGTCGCCCCCGGCGTCCGCGACGAGATCCGCGCCCCGCTCTCCGACCAGATCCCCCGCACCCTCGCCGGCCTCGTCCGCTCCCGAGCCCGCGACGCCGAGCTGACGCCCGTCGTCCGCCTGGTCACCGACCGCGACATCCACAACCTCGTGGACGCCGACGGACGCCTCCTCGCCGAGGTCAGCGTCGACGCGGTACACGCCGAACGCCTCAGCGGCACCGGGACCGGCGCCGCCGTCCAATGGTCCGAGATCGAGGTCGAGCTGGCGGACGACAGCGACCCCGCCCTCCTCGACAAGATCGACAAACGGATGCGCAAGGCCGGCGTACGCCGCTCCCGCTCCGCCTCCAAGCTGGCCGACGCCCTGACCCGGACGCTCCCCGGGAAACAGCGCAAGGCCGAGCGCAAGGCCCGGCTCGAGGCCGCACCCCCGCCGCCCCCGGTCACCGCCGGCGACCACGTCCTCGCCTACGTCCGCGCCCAGCGCGACGCCCTCGTCGCACTGGACCCCGAGGTACGCCGCGACGTCCCCGACTCCGTGCACCGGATGCGCGTCGCCACCCGCCGCCTGCGCAGTGCGTTCCGCTCGTTCGGCAAGGTCCTCGACCGGAGCGTCACCGACCCGATCGGCGCGGAGCTGAAGTGGCTGGCCGCGGAGCTGGGCGTCGGCCGGGACCAGGAGGTGCTCACCGAGCGGATCATCCTCGCCCTGGACGAGCTGTCCCGCCCCCTGCTCGCCGGCCCCGTCCGCACCCGCCTGCGCACCTGGTCGCACGCCCGCAGCGGCGGCTCCCGGCGCCGGCTGATCGCCGTACTGGACGGCAGAAGGTATCTGGCGCTGCTCGCCTCCCTGGACGCCCTGCTCGCCGACCCCCCGCTGCGCGACCCGGCCGCAGCCACCGGAACCAAGCCGGAGAAGGTGATCGCGAAGGCCGTCCGCAAGGACTTCGGCCGGGTCTCCGCCCTGGTCGAGCAGGCGCTCGGCCTCCCACCCGGACACGACCGCGACCTCGCGCTGCACGAGGCCCGCAAGGAGGCCAAGCGGACCCGCTACAGCGCAGAGGCGGCCACCCCGCTGCTCGGCGCCCCGGCCGCCGCCCTGGTGCGCTCGATGAAGTCCCTGCAGGGCCTCCTCGGCGACCACCAGGACAGCGTGATGACCCGCGAGGCGCTGCGCGAGCTGGCCCGCCAGGCGCACGCCGCCGGTGAGAGCGGCTTCACGTACGGGGTGCTGTACGGCCGCGAGGAGCACCGGGCGGCCGACGACGAGGCGGCACTGCCCGGACTGTGGGAGCGGATGCGGCGCGGTCCGGAGTTCTGAGCGGTTCGGGCGGACGTCGCCGGTCGGGTTAGTCTGGATGGTCACCCGCCTCCGGCCCCGGCCGGGGGGACCCCAGTCATCACACGAAGGTTCCGCGAGATGCCTGCCGAAGCCACCGAGTCCGTGTCTTCCGTGTTTCCGCAGCTCGAAGCTCTGCTCCCGCATGTGCAGAAGCCGATCCAGTACGTCGGCGGCGAGCTCAACTCCACGGTCAAGGACTGGGACTCCTGCGACGTCCGCTGGGCCCTGATGTACCCGGACGCCTACGAGGTCGGCCTGCCCAACCAGGGCGTCATGATCCTCTACGAGGTGCTCAACGAACAGCAGGGCGTCCTCGCCGAGCGCACCTACAGCGTCTGGCCGGACCTGGAGGCGCTGATGCGGGAGCACGACGTCCCGCAGTTCACCGTGGACAGCCACCGCCCGGTCAAGGCCTTCGACGTCCTCGGCCTGTCCTTCTCCACGGAGCTGGGCTACACGAACATGCTGACCGCACTCGACCTGGCGGGCATCCCGCTGGAGTCGAAGGACCGCGGGACCGACGACCCCATCGTGATGGCCGGCGGCCACGCGGCCTTCAACCCCGAGCCGATCGCCGACTTCATCGACTGCGCGGTGATCGGCGACGGCGAGCAGGCGGTCCTGGAGGTCACCGCGATCATCCGCGCCTGGAAGGCGGAGGGCCGCCCCGGCGGCCGCGAGGAGCTGCTGTTCCGGCTGTCCAGGACCGGCGGGGTGTACGTTCCCGGCTTCTACGACGTCGAGTACCTGCCCGACGGCCGTATCGCCCGCGTCGTGCCGAACCGCTCGGGCGTCCCGTGGCGGGTCAGCAAGCACACGGTGATGGACCTCGACGAGTGGCCCTACCCGAAGCAGCCGCTCGTCCCGCTCGCCGAGACCGTGCACGAGCGGATGTCCGTGGAGATCTTCCGCGGCTGCACCCGCGGCTGCCGCTTCTGCCAGGCCGGCATGATCACCCGCCCGGTGCGCGAGCGCTCGATCACCGGCATCGGCGAGATGGTCGACAAGGGCCTGCAGGCGACCGGCTTCGAGGAGGTCGGCCTGCTCTCCCTGTCCTCCGCGGACCACTCGGAGATCGGCGACATCGCCAAGGGCCTCGCCGACCGCTACACGGACGACAAGATCGGCCTCTCGCTGCCCTCCACCCGCGTCGACGCCTTCAACATCGACCTGGCCAACGAGCTCACCCGCAACGGCCGCCGCTCCGGCCTCACCTTCGCCCCCGAGGGCGGCTCCGAGCGCATCCGCAAGGTCATCAACAAGATGGTGTCGGAGGACGACCTGATCCGCACGGTCGCCACGGCGTACGGCAACGGCTGGCGCCAGGTGAAGCTGTACTTCATGTGCGGCCTGCCCACCGAGACCGACGAGGACGTCCTCCAGATCGCCGACATGGCCACCCGCGTCATCGCCAAGGGCCGCGAGGTCTCGGGTTCGGGCGACATCCGCTGCACGGTGTCGATCGGCGGCTTCGTCCCCAAGCCGCACACCCCCTTCCAGTGGGCCCCGCAGCTCTCCTCGGAGGAGACCGACGCCCGCCTGGCCAAGCTCCGCGACAAGATCCGCGGCGACAAGAAGTACGGCCGCTCGATCGGCTTCCGCTACCACGACGGCAAGCCCGGCATCGTCGAGGGCCTCCTCTCCCGCGGCGACCGACGCATCGGCGCCGTCATCCGCGCCGTCTACGACGACGGCGGCCGCTTCGACGGCTGGCGCGAGCACTTCTCCTACGACCGCTGGATGGCCTGCGCCGACAAGGCACTGGAGCCCTTCGGCGTGGACGTCGACTGGTACACCACGCGTGAGCGCAGCTACGAGGAGGTCCTGCCCTGGGACCACCTCGACTCGGGCCTGGACAAGGACTGGCTCTGGGAGGACTGGCAGGACGCCCTCGACGAGACGGAGGTCGAGGACTGCCGCTGGACCCCGTGCTTCGACTGCGGGGTGTGTCCTCAGATGGACACGAGCATCCAGATCGGCCCCACGGGCAAGAAGCTGCTGCCGCTCACGGTCAAGAAGTAGCCGTGCCGGGCGGCACGACGCCGCCCGGCAGGTCGGTGAGGCCGCCCTCCGGTACCGTCGGCGGCCCCGGCCCCGGTGGATGACGCCCGGCCACCGGCCCGGTTCAGCGCAGGGCGCTGCGCGCCGTCCAGTCCGGCCAGGACACGTTCCAGGCGCCGAAGCCGTTGCCCGGTGCGACGACGCCCTTGGTGTCCTTGCCCGTGATCTCGAACGGGTCGCCGGGGCGGACCTGGGCGTAGAACCAGGCGGCGTCCGCGTCGCTCATGCCGATGCAGCCGGAGCTCTTGTTGGCCCTGCCCATCCACCGGTCGTTCCAGGGGGCCGCGTGGGCGTACATGCCCGACCAGGTGAGCCGCATCGAGTAGTCGACCATCTTGTCGTAGGCGTCGCCGAGGCCGACGGTCTCGGAGTTCATGTTGATGGTGCCCTCCTTGGCCATCAGCACGGCGGTGCCGCGCCAGGAGCGCTTGTCGCCGCCGGGAGTGCCGCCGGAGACCGGGACCGTACGGACCTCCTTGCCGTCGCGGACCAGTGTGAGCTGCTTGCGGTCGAGGTCGACCCGGACGATCCGGCTCGCGCCGATGGTGAACCTGGTCGTGTAGTCGCGGACGAACCAGCCGCCGTCGCCGGAGTCCGTACCGTTCAGCTCGGCGGTCAGCGTGACCTCGGTGCCGGGCTTCCAGTACTCCTTGGGCCGCCAGTCGACCCGGTCGCGGCCGGAGTGGTCCTCCAGCCAGGCCCAGGAGCCCTCGGTGCGGTTCGAGGTGGTGAGCTTCAACTGCCGCTCGACGGCGGCCCTGTCGGTGACCGGGTGGTCGAAGACGAGGGAGACCGGCTGGGCGACGCCGACGGTGGTGTTCGCGCCGGGGCGCCAGTCGACCTTGTTGACCCGGTCGGGTTCGGCGGTGGTGAACACGGACTTCACCGTGTCCTTCCGGCCGGCCCCGGTGGTCGTCACGGCGGTGACCGTGTAGGAGGCACCGGGGACGGCCTTGCGCCGTGAGGTCCAGCTCGCGCCGTCCGCGGCGAGCTCGCCGCCGAGGGTGCGGCCGTCCGCGTCGGTGACGGTGACCGAGGTGAGGGTGCCGCCGGACGCGGTGACGTTGACGGGCTCACCGGCCCGGACGTCCTCGCCGCGGGGCGTCACCGTCACGGTCGCCGGACGGTCCTCGGCCGCCCCCGGTCCGCCGCCGTCGCCTTGGCCGGCCGGCGTACCGGTTCCGGACGACGAACAGGCGGCGAGCGGCAGGAGCAGCAGCGCCGTGACCGCCGTGGTGCGCGTACGTATGTGGTTCAACGGATTCCCCCCGTCACGGGCAGTGGTGGTCCCCACGGGTGTCCCGTGGGCGCCGAAGTGGCTGTACCGGGACTGTAGGACCAGGAAAGCGCAGGTGAGCGGGGCTGCGGCCATGTGACGGCGACTGGAGGGGAACGGTCATCGTCCGGTCACATCCGCCGCGCGGAGCGGTCATGAACCGCTGTGAGCATCCTCGGCGTCGCCAGGAGACCCGGGCGTTCCCCACAGAGAGGCTCACACCGTGTCAGCGCTGCCCGTCACGGCCGTCCGTGGCCAGGAAACACCACTCGGACCCATCACCGCCGCCGCGTACCGCCGGTTCCTGGACTCCGGCGGTGCGGCACTGGGCGCCGCGTTCCTGCAGTGTCCGTCCTGGGCGGAGGTCAAGAAGGGCTGGCAGGGCCGGCTCGTCGGCTGGGGACCGGAGCCGGAGGCCGGACGTCTGTCCGGTGTGGCGCTGGTGCTGCTGCGGCAACTGCCCGGTACGCGCAAGTTCTTCGCCTATCTACCGGAGGGGCCGGTCGCCGACTGGGCCGACCCCGGCCTCGACGGCTGGCTCACCCCGTTGCTGCGGTATCTGCGCGCGGCGGGCGCGTTCGCGGTGCGGATCGGGCCCTCGCCCGCGTACCGCCGCTGGAGCGCGGGCCGGGTCAAGTCGGCGACCGGTCCGGGGCGGCGGCTCGCGGACGTCCTCGCGAGCGAGGTGGACCCGCTGGGCACGGCCGTCGCAGAGCGGCTGCGGGCGCGCGGCTGGAGACGGTGCGGCGGCGAGGAGGACGGGGACGCGCAGCCGCGGCACGTCTTCCGGATACCGCTCACCGGCCGTACCCCGGACGACCTGTGGGCGGGGCTCAACCAGGAGTGGCGGCGCAATGTGCGGCGCGCCCAGAGGTCCGGGGTGGAGGTGGTCGTCGGCAGCGCATCCGATCTGCCCGAGTTCTACCGGCTGCTGAGCATCACGGAGGAACGGGACGGCTTCCGGCTCGGCCGTCCCCTCGCGTACTACGAGCGCCAGTACGCGGCCCTCAACGCGGAGGAGCCGGGCCGGATGAAGCTCTACCTCGCCCGTCACGACGGCGAGACCCTCGCCGCCCACACCATGATCCGGGTGGGCCGCCGGGTCTGGTACCAGACCGGTGCCTCCGCCGACCACCGCCGCGAGGTCAGGCCCTCCAACCTGCTGCAGTGGCGGATGCTGCGTGACGCCCAGGCGCTGGGCGCCGAGGTCTACGACATGCGTGGGGTACCCTCCACCCTCGACCCCGGCGACCGCCCGTACGGGCTGCTGCGCTGGAAGCTCGGGACCGGCGGGGAGGTCGTCGAGACCCTGGGGGAGTGGGAGAGACCGTTGGACGGCCCGGCCAACCATGCGCTGTACCGAGCGTTCCAGACGTATCTGGCGCGCCGGTGACGGCGGCGCACAGCGCGACCGGGACGTCCGGGGCATCCGGCATATCCGGTGCGTCCCGGGGACCGTCCGTGCTGCGCAGCGGCGCCGTCATGGCCGCCGGGTCGGTGGTGTCCCGGGCGACCGGGTTCGTGCGGTCCGCCGTCGTCGCCGCCGCGATCGGCGTGGGGATGGTCGCCGACGGGTACGCCGTCGGCAACTCCCTGCCCACGATCGTCTACATGCTCCTGATCGGCGGTGCGCTCAACGCCGTCTTCGTGCCCGAGCTGGTCAGGGCCGCGAAGGAGCACGAGGACGGCGGTGCCGCGTACACCGACCGGCTGCTCACCGTCTGCGGGCTCGCGCTGCTGGTGCTGACCGCGGGCGCGGTGTGGGCGGCGCCTGCGATCGTGGATGCGTACACCGACTACCCGCCCGGCCAGACCGCGATGACGGTCGCCTTCGCCCGCTACTGTCTGCCGCAGATCTTCTTCCTCGGGCTGTTCACGCTGCTCGGCCAGGTGCTCAACGCCCGTGGCCGCTTCGGCGCGATGATGTGGACGCCCGTCCTGAACAACGTCGTCGTCATCGCCGTCTTCGGCGTCTGTCTCGCGACCTTCGCCACCGGCGACGGCGGCCCGCTCGACGCCGCCGAGACCGCGCTGCTCGGCTGGGGTACCACGGCGGGCATCGTCGTCCAGGCCCTCGCCCTGCTGCCCGTGCTGCGTGCGGCCCGCTTCCGCTACCGTCCCCGCTTCGACTGGCGCGGCAGCGGGCTCACCCGGCCGCTGCGGAACGCCGGCTGGCTGGTGCTGCTGGTGCTCACCAACCAGGTCGCGTACTGGGTGACGACCCGGCTGGCGACGGCGGCGGGCCTGCACGCGAAGGCGGCCGGCATCGACGGCGGTGCCGGGTTCAGCGCCTACAACAACGCCTATCTGCTGTGGGCCGTGCCGCACGGGATCATCACGGTGTCGCTGATGACCGCGCTGCTGCCCCGGATGTCCGCGTCGGCCGCAGACGCGGACACCGCCGCGGTACGGCGGGACGTGTCGTACGCGCTGCGCAGCAGTGCGGCGGCCGTCGTTCCCGCGGCGTGCGTGCTCTTCACCCTCGCGCAGCCCGCGCTGACGCTCGTCTTCCGGTACGGCGAGACGGACGAGGCGGCCGTCGCCGTGATGGCGGGCACGCTGATGGCGTTCGCGCCCGGACTGATCGCGTTCAGCGGGCAGTACGTCCTCTCCCGCACGTTCTACGCGCTGTCCGACACCCGGACGCCGTTCCTCCTCAACCTGATGATCGCGGGCCTCAACGCGGGCCTGTCGCTGGTGGCGTATGCGCTGCTGCCCGCCCGCTGGGCGGTGACGGGCATGGCCGGCGGGTACTCGCTGGCGCTGTGGGCGGGCTGGGCGGTCACGGCCCTGGTCCTGCACCGCCGTCTGGCGGCACGGGGCGCCGGTCCGGCAGCGGGCGCCCGCGCGCCGGAGGCGGCCCGCCCGGTGGAGGCGGCCCGCTCGGCGGCGGACCATGCGGCGGAGGCGGCCCGCCCGGCTGCGGTGCGGTCTCCTCGCGCCCCTGCGCGTGCCCTCGCCGCGCAGGCGAGGCTGCTCGTCGCCGCCGTGCCGGCGACGGCCCTCGGGTACGGCGCCGCCCGCTGGGCCGAGCCCGGCGGGGCCGTCGCGTCGGCCGGGGCCGGGGCGGCGGCGATCGCCGCCGGGTTCGTCCTGCTCGCCCGGCCGCTGCGGCTCACCGAGATCGACACCCTCGTCACCGGGGCCGTCGCACGGCTGCGCCGCCGCTCATGAACCCCGCTCCGCTCCGGACCGCCACCGACCCTCTGGATACTGTGCACATGCCTCGGGTACTGCTCATCGAAGACGACCCCTCCGTGCGCGAGGGCGTGGAACTGGGACTGCGCCGCCGCGGCCACGAGGTGCGGACCGCCTCCACCGGCGAGGCCGGGCTCGCCGCCCTGCGCGAGTTCCGGCCCGACCTGCTGCTGCTCGACCTGATGCTGCCCGGCATGAACGGCGTGCAGGTCTGCCGCAGGGTGCGGGAGGACAGCCAGCTGCCCATCATCATGCTCACCGCCCGCGGTGACGACTTCGACGTCGTCATCGGTCTGGAGGCAGGTGCGGACGACTACATCGTCAAACCCGCCCGCACCGAGGTCATCGAGGCCCGCATCCGGGCCGTGCTGCGCCGGGTCGAGGAGCCCGGCGGCGGGCGGCCCGCCGTCGAGTTCCACGGCGAGCTGGCCATCGACCGGTCGGGGCTCAGCGTGGCCAGGAACGGCGAACGCCTCGCCCTCGCGCCGTCCGAGATGAAACTGCTCCTGCACCTGTCCGCCGCACCCGAACAGGTCTTCAGCCGCCAGCAGTTGCTGGAGCACGTGTGGGAGCACAGCTACCACGGCGACGCCCGGCTCGTGGACGCGTGCGTGCGGCGGCTGCGCAACAAGATCGAGGATGTCCCGGGGAGCCCGCGCTACATACAGACCCTGCGGGGCTTCGGCTACCGCTTCGGACCGCTGTGAGGCTCCGGCCCTCGCGGCCGCGCGGACCGGTGCGGCATGACGGGACCACCCGTGAGCGGCGCCGACCCTTCGGCCTGCGGACCCGCCTCGTCCTGGCGTTTCTGCTGGTGGCCGCCGTCGGTGCGGGGACGACCGCCGCTCTCACCTTCCGTGAGGCCCGCAACGCGGTCCTGGGGACGGCACAGGACACCGCGGTCGCCTCCTTCCGCGCCCAGGTGCGCGAGCTCGACGTCCTGCTGCCCGTGAGCAGGCCCGACCTGGAGTTCGCCCTGCGCGGCATCGCGCGCAACGGCCGGCCGCACCCGTGGTACGTCTACGCCGAGTACGGCTCGGTCCGCCTCTCCTCCGCGACCAGCCCCACGTCCACGGTGATCACGCCCGAACTGCGCCGCCGGGCCCACTCCGATCCGCACGGCAGCTTCCAGCGGGTCGTCAAGGACGGGGTGCCGTATCTGACCATCGGTATGCCGGTCGTGTTCGAGGCCGGGGAGAACACCGGGGAGAACGCCGGGCGGAACAGGGTCGTGCCGACCGGGCTGGTCCTGTTCGCCGTGATGCCCATGTCCGAGGAACAGGCCAACGTGGAGGCGCTCGTCGTCGCCGCCAGGGACGGCGCGCTGCCGGGGCTCGCGGTCGCCCTCGTGCCCGCGCTGATCGCCGCGCGCAGCGTGCTGCGCCCGGTCCGTGAGCTGCGCAAGGCCGCCCGTTCCATGGGCAGCGGCCGCCTCGACACCCGTATCGAGGTCCGGGGCAGCGACGAACTCGCCGACCTGGCAAGGACGTTCAACGAGTCCGCGGGCGGTCTCGAGCGCTCCGTGAACGAACTGCGGCAGGCGGAGGCGCGGGCCCGTCGCTTCGCCTCCGACGTCTCGCACGAACTGCGCACCCCGCTCGCGGGGATGCTCGCCGTCACCGAGATCCTCGACGAGGGCGCGGACCGTCTCGACTCCGACACCGCGCGTGCGGTCCGGCTGATCAGCACCGAGACCGGGAAGCTCGCGGTGCTGGTCGAGGACCTGATGGAGATCTCCCGTTTCGACGCCCGCGCCGCCGAGCTGAACACCGACGAGGTCGACGCCGCGGAGACCATACGCAAGACGCTGGCGCACCGGCGCTGGACCGACCGGGTCAGCGTGGACCTGCCGGAGGGAATCCGCGCCCGGCTCGATCCGCGACGCTTCGACATCGTCGTCGCCAACCTGGTCGGCAACGCGCTGCGGCACGGCGGCGGTCCGGTCAGCGTACGGCTGCGCACCGCCGCCGGAGCGGACGGTACGGCATGGCTGGTCACCGAGGTCGCCGACCGGGGGCCGGGCATCCGGCCGGAGGTGCTGCCGCACATCTTCGACCGCTTCTACAAGGCCGACGCGGCACGCACCCGCTCGGCCGGCAGCGGCCTGGGCCTGGCCATCACCCTGGAGAACGTCAGGCTGCACGGCGGCACCGTCCGCGCCGCGAACGGGCCCGACGGAACCGGCGCCGTCTTCACCGTGGAGATGCCGCTGGGCACGGGGGAGGCGACGGCATGAGACGACGACGCCGCCCGGCCCGCCCTGCCCTCTGCGCCCTGGCCGCGCTGCTGCTCGGCGGCTGCGGTGTCCCGGAGACGGATGTCATCGCGGCGGGCAGCCCCGCCGCGGCCCAGATCCGCCCGTATCCGACCACCGGGATGGTCCTCTTCTTCCGGTCCGACGACGGGCGGCTGATGCCCGTCGTCCGTTTCCTGGACGAGGCCGTCGACACGTCCGAACCGCCGGGCGTGTCGACGCCCCGGACGGTTTCGGAGCTCTTCGTCGGGCCGCTGGAGAACGAGCGGGAGGCCGGCCTCACCGACGGCCTGCCCGACTTTCCCTTCGAGGGCATCGCCCGGGCCGTGCCGTCCCGGCAGGGCGGGGTGGAGGTGACGCTGCCGATCGCCCTCGGCGACCTCGACGACCTGGCGGTGCGGCAGGTGGTGTGCACGGTCGCGTTCACCGAGGACGCCGAGGGTCGCACCCCCGTACGGCTGCGGGGGACCGACACGGCACTGGCCCCGGACGTCTGCGAGTTGGGCGCCGGCCTCGGTGGCCTTGCGACACCCACCACCGCCCCGGACGTGAGCAGTCCACCTGAGGGGTCCTAGCAGAGACCTTGGGAGCCCCAGGGGCGCCAGGGACGCTGCGCGGGGCGCTCAGAGGTGGACCGGACACCGATACATGATCTTGAATGTCCGAGGTCTGAGGGTTCGGTTTCCGCCCGGTGACTCCTGGGGGAGCAGTCGGTGGGCCGCAGCCTTCACACCCGTTTCGGCCGAACCGACCTGAGGACTGCAATGAAGGCTCGCAGCACCAGCACGTCACCTCCGCAGCGTTCCAGACGCCCAGCCCGGGGAGCCACCGCGGTCAGGGCCGCGGCGCTGCTCGGTGTGACACCGCTGCTGTTCATATCCGCCGCCCCGGCCGGTGCGGTGGTCGGCGAACCCGCCGGCGGCACGGGCAACGGCTTCACCGCCCGGCTGCTGGTCGGCGACCACGAGCGAGGCTGCTCGGGCACCCTGGTCTCCTCGGAGTGGCTGCTCACCGCCGCCAGTTGCTTCGCCGAGGACCCGGTCGCCGACCTCACCGTGCCGCCCGGCGCCCCTCGGCTGAAGACCGTCGCGACCGTGGGCGGCAGCCAGACCCGGAACGTCGTGGAACTCCGGCCGCACGGCGAACGCGACCTCGTCCTCGCCCGCCTCGCGCAGCCCGTGACGGGCGTGACCCCGGTCGCCGTCGCCGGCGCTGCACCCGCCGCCGGGCAGGACCTCACCGTGGCCGGCCACGGCCGTACGGCGCAGGAATGGGCGCCGCTGGAGCAGCACACCGGGACGTTCACCGTCACCGCCGTCGACGGCGCCGACCTGACCCTGGCGGGCAAGGACGGCGCTTCGGTCTGCCAGGGCGACGCGGGCGGCCCGGCCTTCCGCACCGTCGACGGCGAGCCGGCCCTCGTCGCCGTCAGCAGCCGCTCCAACCAGGCGGGGTGCTTCGGCGTCGACACACCCGAGGGAACGACCGGCAGCGCCATCAGCACCCGCGTCGACGACCTCGGCGACTGGATCGCCGCCAACGCCGTGCAGACGCCCGTCTCCGACCACGACGGCGACGGCCGCAGCGACGTCGGTGTGCTCTACGACAACGGTCAGCAGTCCGACGGTGCCAACCGCACCGCGTGGTGGACGTTCACCAGCACCGGCAGCGCCTTCGACGCCCCGCAGCGCAAGTGGGACAGCGCCGGGTCGATCAGCTGGGACTGGAGCCGGTCCAAGGTCGTCTCCGGTGACTTCAACGGTGACGGCCGCGCTGACGTCGGTGTGCTGTACGACAACGGCCGGACGAGTGACGGTGCGAACCGCACCGCGCTGTGGACACTGACGAGTACCGGTTCGGGTTTCGGTGCGCCGGTGAAGGTCTGGGACAGCGCCGGGTCGATCAGCTGGGACTGGAGCCGGTCCAAGGTCGTCTCC
>NZ_JBAGKH010000037.1:0-50521 GCF_036689765.1 Streptomyces poriticola | reverse complement strand
GGAGTCGGTCCGGGAGGCGGAGTCGGTCCGGGAGGCGGAGTCGGTCCGGGGGGCGGAGTCGGTCCGGGGGGCGGAGTCGGTCCGGGGGGTGGGGCCCGTCTGGGGCATCGGACCGGGCCGAGCTGCGGGGCGGGACGGCCGGTCGGGGGCCGCGGGGGCGGCCTGAGGGGCGGTGCTGGCCGCCGCGGACAGGGCTTCGGCCAGTCCGCCGAGCTCCACATGGACCACGAGGACGGGCTTGGCAGGCGCCGCGGCGACGGCCGAGCGCAGCGCCTCGGCGAGCTCTGCGTCGCCGGTGGTCGCGGAGTCCTCCCCCACCATCGGGATGGCGGTGACCACCACCGCGTCGCAGGTTTCGTCGGCCAGCGTCCGGGAGAGCGCGGCGTGGAAGTCGCCGGCCGAGGCCGAGGTGGTCAGGTCCAGCGGGGCGTGTGGGCGCAGCCCCTCGGCGAGGCAGGCGTCGTAGGTGAGCAGGCCCAGCGACTCGGAGTTGCCGAGGATCGCCACCCGCGGGCCGGTGGGCAGCGGCTGCCGGGCCAGCAGCAGGCCGGTGTCGACCAGGTCGGTGATCGTGTCGACCCGGATCACCCCGGCCTGCCGGAGCAGCGCGGAGACGGTGGCGTGCGGGAGCCGGGTGGCCCGCACGGCATGGCCCTGCGGTGCGGCGCTGCGGTGGCGGGCGCCCTGGACCACGACCAGCGGCTTGGCCGCGGCCGTCCGGCGGGCGAGCCGGGTGAACTTGCGGGGGTTGCCGATGGACTCCAGGTACATCAGGGCGACATCGGTGTCCGGGTCGTCGTACCAGTACTGGAGCACGTCGTTGCCGGAGACGTCGGCGCGGTTGCCGGACGAGACGAAGGTCGAGACGCCGGTCACGCCGGTGACCCCGCCGCCGCGCCGGTGCAGCCGGGAGAGCAGGGCGATGCCGATGGCGCCGGACTGGGCGAACAGCCCGATCCGGCCGGGGCGGGGCATCTCGGGGGCGAGGGAGGCGTTGAGCCGGACCTCTGGCGAGGTGTTGACGATCCCGAAGGCGTTGGGCCCGATGATGCGCATCCCGTACGTGCGCGCGTGCCGCACGAGGGCCCGCTGGCGCTCGCGACCGTCGGCGCCGCTCTCGGCGTAGCCGGCGGAGATCACTACCAGGCCCTGCACACCGTGCTCGCCGCACTCGGTGACGACCTCGGGGACATGGTCGGCGGGCACCGCGACCACCGCGAGGTCGACGTGGGCGTCGATGTCCCGCACCGAGCGGTGGGCTCGCACGCCGTCGAGCTCCTGCAGATCCTCGGGAAAGGCCCGGTTCACGGCGTACAGGCGGCCGGTGAAGCCGGCGTCCCGGATGTTGCCGAGGATGCTGCGGCCCACGCCGCCGGGTGTACGGCCGGTGCCGATGACGGCGACGGAGCCGGGCGCCAGGAGCCGCTGCACGGAGTGGGCCTCGGCGCGCTGTTCGCGCGCGTACTGCACGGCCAGCGAGCGGTCGGTGGGCTCGAGGTCGAACTCCAGCCGGACGACGCCGTCCTCGAAGCTGCGCTTCTGGGTGTACCCGGCGTCGGTGAACACCTTGATCATCTTGGTGTTGGCGGGGAGCACCTCTGCGGCGAAGCGGCGGATGCCTCGCTCCCGGGCGACGGCCGCGATGTGCTCGAGCAGCGCGGAGGCCACACCGCGGCCCTGATGGGCGTCCTGGACGAGGAAGGCGACCTCTGCCTCGTCGGCAGGTACCGAGGAGGGCGTGCCGTCGGGGCCGATGCGGTCGTAGCGCACGGTGGCGATGAACTCGCCGCCGACCGTGGCCGCGAGCCCCACCCGGTCCACGAAGTCGTGATGCGTGAAGCGGTGGACGTCCTTGGCGGACAGACGAGGGTACGGCGCGAAGAAGCGGTAGTACTTCGACTCGTCGGAGACCTGCTCGTAGAAGCTGACCAGGCGCTCGGCGTCATCGACGGTGATGGGGCGCACGCGCGCGGTGCCGCCGTCGCGCAGCACCACGTCGGCCTCCCAGTGCGCGGGATACTCGTGCCGGTCCGGCGAGGTCTGCATGGGCCCCAGAGTACGGCTCGCGTACGACAACGGCGCGGGGCAGTCTGTGGTGGACGACACGGTCGGGCCGAGGCCGCGGCGCGACCGCCGGCGGCGAGTCGTCGGGGCATGCTTCACGATGTGGGAAACTGGTCTAGACAACCCTGAACACCTGAAGGGCAGCATCACATGGCTGAGCGCCGCGTCAACGTCGGCTGGGCCGAGGGTCTCCACGCCCGCCCCGCCTCCATCTTCGTCCGAGCCGCCACGGCCACAGGCGTCCCGGTGACGATCGCCAAGGCCGACGGCAACCCCGTCAACGCGGCCTCCATGCTGGCCGTGCTGGGCCTGGGCGCCCAGGGCGGCGAGGAGATCGTCCTCGCCTCCGACGCCGACGGCTCGGACGCCGCTCTGGACCGGCTGGCGAAGCTGGTCTCCGAAGGGCTCGAGGAGCTTCCCGAGACCGTCTGAGGCCCGCCTTGTCCTCAGCTCCACGAAAGGCCCGCCCGGATCACCGGACGGGCCTTTCGCTTTTCTTTTTTCGGGCAGCAGAAAACAGGGCCCCCGAATTGCCTGTTCTTTGTATACGGCGCCGGTGTTAATTCCGCAGGCTCGGCATGTTTACGGGACGTTGCGAATGCCTCACACGCGCCGGCCGCTCGCCGCCGGAGGCGAAGCGCGGCCGGTGCGCCGGGGCCGCCCGTTCGACGTGCAGCGCGGTGAGCGCGCGGGCCCGCTCGCCGTCCCCGCGGGCCACCGCGTCGACGATGGCACCGTGCTCCGTCCAGGACTCCACCGGGCCGGCCGGCGGCTCCACCGCGTACATCCAGGCGATCTTGTGCCGCAGCTGGGCCAGCATCGCGATCAGCGCGGGACTGCCGGAGGACTGGGCCAGTGTCTCGTGGAACCAGCCGTCCAGTGAGCGCAGGTCGTCGCTGGTGCCCTGGCGCGCCCGCTGCTGCCCCAGCCGGACCAGGCCGCGCAGCACCTTCAGATGCGCCTCGGTGCGGCGCTGGGCCGCCCGGGCGGCGCCGAGGGGTTCGAGGAGCAGCCGCATCTCCAGCAGATCGGCGGCCTCCTGCTCGGTCGGTTCCGCCACGCACGCGCCCGCGTGCCGCCGGGTGACGACGAAGCCCTCGGCCTCCAGGGTGCGCAGCGCCTCGCGCACCGGGACCCGGGAGACGCCGTAGCGCCGCGCGAGCAGCTCCTCGGTGAGCCGGCTGCCGCGCTCGTAGACACCGGCGACGATGTCGTCCCGGATCGCCGTGCAGACCGAGTGCGCCGGAATACGCATGACCGACCTCCGCCTTAATCCCCGTGCAACGTCGTCGAGTGACGTGCGTTCCGTGACTCTATGGCAATGAGCGGGAATTTCCGACGGCGGGTCGGAATCCATGGCTATTTTTTGGACAGACGGACGTTCGAAAAAGTCCGAAAGCCCCGGCTCGGGGCCGGGGCTTCGGGGTGCGGCGTGGGGTGCGGCTCGCGGCTGCCGCTCCGGGCCGCCGCGGCGGCGGGGTCAGAGGCTGACGCCGTGGGCCCGCAGATAGGCCACGGGATCGATGTCCGAGCCGTACTCGGCGCCGCTGCGGGCCTCGAAGTGCAGGTGTGGTCCGGTGACGTTGCCGGTCGCACCGGACAGACCGATCTGCTGGCCCGGGGTGACGCTCTGGCCCACCGAGACGCCGACGGAGGACAGGTGACCGTACTGGGTGTACGTCCCGTCGTGCATCTTGATCACGACTTGATTGCCGTACGCCCCGCCCCAGCCGGCCTCGACGACCGTGCCGGTGCCCACCGCGCGCACGGAGGTGCCGGACGCGGCATGGAAGTCGACACCGGTGTGACTGCCGGAGGACCACACACCGCCGCCGGCCCGGTAGGAGGTGGACACGTAGGAGCCGCTGATCGGGGCGACGAAGGTGTTCAGTCGCTTGCGCTCGGCCTCGCGAGCGGCGCGCTCCCTGGCCTCCCGGGCCTGCTCGGCCGCCTCGCGGGCCCGCTCCCGGGCGGCCTGCTCGGCCCGCTCCCGGGCTGCGGCGTCCTCGGCGGCCTGCCGCTGGGCCTCGGCCTGGGCGTCGATCTGGTCGGCCACGGAATCGCCGATGGTGACGACCGGGGTGAGACCGGTCTGCTCCGCCGCGGGTTCGGCGGCGAGCGCGGGGGCCGCGAGGGTGCCCACCACGCCGCTGGTGGTGAGGGCGGCGACGCCCGCCGCGCGGGCGGTGGTGCGCTGTATCCGGCTGGGCCGGCGGTGCTTCCCGGTGGCGCGCGTGAACGCCATGTACAGGCTCGTCCTTTCCTTCCCTGTCGCCTACCGGGTTAGCTGACGGGTTCGGAGCAGGAAGGTCTCCTACGGACCCCCTCGCTGCGCGCGGGCGTCCGATTCACCCCAGGGACTGCGTTGGGTCCCCGGCTCCCCTGGCTCGCGCCGTACGGGGACTCGGCGATGACTGTCCGGTGCCGCGGGCGCGGCGCACTGCATGACGAACAGCCCGGAAGACGCTAAGGGGGCCAACTTTCAATTCCCAAACGGATCGGCCCTTTTGTAGCGCACACCACAGGCCAGACGGGGAACCTCTCCCTCAATTCGGACATAGCAGGGCCCTGGTGACGCCTGCGCCACCAGGACCCCACGCGCGTGCCGCTGAGGTGCGGTCTACTCGGCGGTCACGACGGTGACTTCACCGATGCCGAGCGCCTCGACGGGATCCTTGATCTCGGCTGCGTCGCCGACCAGAACGGTCACCAGCCGGTCCTCCGGGAAGGCGTTGACGACCGCCGCGGTGGCCTCGACGGTGCCGGTCGCGGCGAGCTGCTGGTACAGCGTGGCCTGGTAGTCGTCCGGCAGGTGCTGCTCGACCTGGTCGGCCAGCGTGCCGGCCACGGCCGCCGCGGTCTCGTACTTCAGCGGCGCCACCCCCACCAGGTTCTGCACGGCGACGTCGCGCTCGGCGTCGGTGAGCCCCTCCGCGGCGAGCATGCGCAGCACGGTCCACAGGTCGGCGAGAGCCGGACCGGTGTTCGGGGTGTCGACGGAACCGCTGATGGCGAGCATCGCCGCGCCGGTGCCGTCCGGGACGGAGAGCAGGACCTGCCCGAAGGACCGCACCCCGTAGGTGTAGCCCTTCTCCTCGCGCAGGACGCGGTCCAGGCGGGAGGTCAGGGTGCCGCCGAGGCAGTAGGTGCCGAGCACCTGTGCGGGCCATACGCGGTCGTGCCGGTCGGGCCCGGTGCGGCCGATCAGCAGCTGCGTCTGGACGGCGCCCGGGCGGTCCACGATGACCACCCGGCCGGTGTCGTCGGCGGACACCGGGGGCACCGGGCGGGACTCGGCCGGGGAGCCGGTCCATGCGCCGAGGGTGTCGCCGAGCAGCGCGTCGAGGTCGATGCCGGTGAGATCGCCGACGACCACCGCGGTGGCCGTGGCGGGGCGCACATGCCGCTCGTAGAAGGCGCGTACGGCCGCGGAGTCGATGCTCGCGACCGTCTCTTCGGTGCCCTGGCGCGGACGCGACATGCGCGAGTCGGCCGGGAACAGCTCCTTGGAGAGCTCCTTGGCCGCACGGCGCGCGGGGTTGGCGAGCTCGTGCGGGATCTCGTCGAGCCGGTTGCGCACCAGCCGTTCGACCTCGCTGTCGGCGAACGCGGGCGCCCGGAGGGCATCGGCGACCAGCCCGAGCCCCTTGGCCAGGCGGGAGGCCGGGACCTCCAGGCTGAGCCGCACGCCGGGGTGGTCGGCGTGCGAGTCGAGGGTGGCACCGCAGCGCTCCAGCTCTGCGGCGAACTCCTCGGCGGAGTGCTTGTCGGTGCCCTCGGAGAAGGCGCGCGCCATGATCGTGGCGACGCCGTCGAGGCCGGCCGGCTCGGCGTACAGCGGGGCTTGCAGGAGCACCTCGACGGCGACGACCTGCTGGCCGGGGCGGTGGCAGCGCAGAACGGTGAGGCCGTTTCCGAGCGTGGTGCGGTCGGGGGCGGGGAACGCCCACGGCTTGGGCTCGCCCGCCCGGGGCCGGGGGTGGAAGTCCATCGTGGCGAGCTCGGTCACTGGTCCGACTCCTCGGTCTCGTCGGTGGCCTCGGCGGCGTCTGCGGCTTCGGGTGCGGTCGGCTCGTAGACGAGCACCGCGCGGTTGTCGGGGCGCAGGCGGGCTGCGGCCACCTCCCGGACCTCGTCGGCGGTGATGTCGAGCACCCGCTGGACGGCGGTGAGGGCGAGCTGCGGGTCGCCGAACAGGACCGCGTACCGGCAGAGTTCGTCGGCGCGGCCCGCGACGGTGCCGAGTCGGTCCAGCCACTCGCGCTCCAGCTGGGCCTGGGCGCGCTCCATCTCCTCCGCCGTCGGGCCCTCCTGGGCGAACCGGGCCAGCTCCTCGTCGATGGCGGCCTCGATGACCGGCACCTCCACGTCGCCGGAGGCCTTGACGTCCAGCCAGCCCAGCGAGGGTGCCCCGGCCAGCCGCAGCAGGCCGAACCCGGCGGCCACCGCGGTGCGGTCGCGCCGCACCAGGCGGTTGTAGAGACGGGAGGACTCACCGCCACCGAGTGCGGTGAGCGCCAGGTCGGCCGCGTCGCACGCGCGCGTGCCGTCGTGGGGCAGCCGGTACGCGGCCATCAGGGCGCGGGCCGGGACCTCCTCCTCGACGATCTCGCGCAGCTGCCCGCCGATGACCTCGGGCAGTTCGCCGTCACGCGGGGCGGGCTTGCCGTCGTGCGCGGGGATGGAGCCGAAGTACCTCTCGATCCAGGCGAGGGTCTGCCCGGGGTCGATGTCGCCGACGACCGACAGCACCGCGTTGTTCGGCGCGTAGTAGGTGCGGAAGAACGCGCGCGCGTCCTGGAGGGTGGCCGCGTCCAGGTCGGCCATCGAACCGATCGGCGTGTGGTGGTACGGGTGGCCCTCGGGATAGGCGAGGGCGGTCAGCTTCTCGAACGCCGTGCCGTAGGGGACGTTGTCGTAGCGCTGGCGGCGCTCGTTCTTGACCACGTCCCGCTGGTTCTCCATCGACTCGTCGTCCAGGGCGGCGAGCAGGGAGCCCATGCGGTCGGCCTCCAGCCAGAGGGCGAGCTCCAGCTGGTGGGCGGGCATGGTCTCGAAGTAGTTGGTGCGCTCGAAGCTGGTGGTGCCGTTGAGCGAGCCGCCGGCGCCCTGCACCAGTTCGAAGTGGCCGTTGCCCTCGACCTGTGCGGAGCCCTGGAACATGAGGTGCTCGAAGAGGTGAGCCAGGCCGGTACGCCCCTTGACCTCGTGCCGGGAGCCGACGTCGTACCAGAGGCACACCGCCGCGACCGGGGTCAGGTGGTCCTCGGAGAGCACCACGCGCAGCCCGTTGGCCAGGCGGTGCTCGGTCGCTGTCAGGCCGCCGGAGCCTGCCTCGGCTGTGGCCGTGTGACCCATGGGCTGTGTGTCCCTTCGATCGCGGAAATCCTGGGTGGGAGTCGCGCAGCCGCAGTGGGCGGAGCTGCGGGATTCCTGCCGATCCTGCCACTGTATGCAAGCGTGCGGGCCGTCCGCGAAGTTCCCGGACGCCGTCTCCCGGAGCGAGGCCCGCGGTGGCTGGCCGCGCCTCGGGTCCGCCGGGGCCTCGCCGGTGCGAGGGCGTACCCTGCGGGCAGCGCCGGGCGGGCGGTCCCCGACGGGTCCTGGTCGGTCGCTGTCAGTGCCGCGGGCCACAATGGTCAGCGTCAGATCACCGTTCACGCTTCAGCAAGGAGCCGGCAGCGATGGCCCGCCGTAGTACGAAGACCCCGCCGCCCGACGACTCGTACGAGGAGAAGATCCTCGACATCGACGTCGTGGACGAGATGCAGGGCTCGTTCCTCGAGTACGCGTACTCGGTCATCTACTCCCGCGCCCTGCCGGATGCCCGTGACGGCCTCAAGCCGGTGCACCGCCGCATCGTCTACCAGATGAGCGAGATGGGCCTCAGGCCCGAGCGCGGATACGTCAAGTGCGCCCGTGTCGTCGGCGAGGTCATGGGCAAGCTGCACCCGCACGGCGACGCGTCGATCTACGACGCCCTGGTGCGCATGGCGCAGCCCTTCTCCATGCGCGTGCCCCTGGTGGACGGCCACGGCAACTTCGGCTCGCTGGGCAACGACGACCCGCCGGCCGCCATGCGGTACACCGAGTGCCGGATGGCCGAGGCGACGGGCCTGATGACGGAGTCCATCGACGAGGACACCGTCGACTTCGCCCCGAACTACGACGGTCAGGAGCAGGAGCCGGTGGCGCTGCCCGCCGCCTTCCCGAACCTCCTGGTCAACGGCGCCTCGGGGATCGCCGTCGGCATGGCCACCAACATGCCGCCGCACAACCTGCGCGAGGTGATCGCCGCCGCCCGTCATCTGATCCGGCACCCGAACGCCGATCTCGACGCCCTGATGAAGCACGTCCCCGGCCCCGACCTGCCCACCGGCGGCCGGATCGTCGGCCTGCCCGGCATCCGGGACGCGTACGAGACCGGCCGCGGCACGTTCAAGATCCGGGCGACGGTGTCGGTGGAGCCGGTCACGGCCCGCCGCAAGGGTCTGGTCGTCACCGAGCTGCCCTTCACGGTCGGCCCGGAGAAGGTGATCGCCAAGATCAAGGACCTGGTCGGCTCGAAGAAGCTCCAGGGCATCGCCGACGTCAAGGACCTCACCGACCGCGAGCACGGTCTGCGCCTGGTCATCGAGATCAAGAACGGCTTCGTACCGGAGGCGGTGCTGGAGCAGCTGTACAAGCTGACGCCGATGGAGGAGTCCTTCGGCATCAACAACGTCGCGCTGGTGGACGGCCAGCCCCTCACCCTGGGCCTGAAGGAGCTGCTCGAGGTCTACCTCGACCACCGCTTCGACGTCGTGCGGCGCCGCAGCGAGTTCCGGCGCGGCAAGAAGCGCGACCGGCTGCACCTGGTCGAGGGCCTGCTCACCGCGCTGGTCGACATCGACGAGGTCATCCGCCTCATCCGCTCCAGCGAGAACTCCGCGCAGGCCAAGCAGCGCCTCGTCGAGCGGTTCTCGCTGAGTGACGTGCAGACCCAGTACATCCTGGACACGCCGCTGCGCCGGCTCACCAAGTACGACCGCATCGAGCTGGAGGCGGAGAAGGACCGGCTCAACGCCGAGATCGAGGAGCTGACCCGCATCCTGGAGTCGGACGCGGAGCTGCGCAAGCTGGTCTCCGGGGAACTGGCCGCGGTGGCCAAGAAGTTCGGCACCGACCGGCGTACGGTGCTGCTGGAGTCGGCGGCCGCCCCGGCGACCGCGATGCCCCTGCAGGTGGCGGACGAACCCTGCCGGGTGCTGATGTCCTCCACCGGCCTGCTGGCCCGCACAGCGGGCGACGCACCGTTCGCGGCGGACTCCGGCGCCAGACGGGTCAAGCACGACGTGATCGTCGCGTCGGTGCCGGCGACGGCCCGCGGCGAGGTGGGGGTGGTGACCTCCGCGGGCCGTCTGCTGCGGCTGAGCGTCGTCGACCTGCCGCAGCTCCCGGCGGATCCGGCGACGCCGAACCTGTCGGGCGGTGCGCCACTGGCGGAGTTCATCTCCCTGGAGGACGATGAGACGGTGGTCGGTCTGACCACGCTGGACGAGTCCTCACCGGGTCTGGCGCTCGGCACCGAGCAGGGCGTCGTCAAGCGCGTGGTGCCCGACTACCCGGGCAACAAGGAGGAGCTGGAGGTCATCACCCTCAAAGAGGGCGACCGGATCGTCGGCGCGGTGGAGCTGCGCACCGGCGACGAGGACCTGGTCTTCATCACCGACGACGCTCAGCTGCTGCGCTACCAGGCCGCGCAGGTGCGTCCGCAGGGTCGTCCCGCGGGCGGTGTGGCGGGCATCAAGCTCACCGACGGGGCGAAGGTCATCTCGTTCACGGCTGTCGACCCGGCGGCCGACGCGGTGGTGTTCACCGTCGCGGGTGCGCGGGGCACGCTGGACGACTCCGTGCAGACCACGGCGAAGCTGACACCGTTCGACCAGTTCCCGCGCAAGGGCCGGGCCACGGGCGGGGTGCGCTGCCAGCGGTTCCTGAAGGGCGAGGACTGCCTCTCGCTGGCCTGGGCGGGCGCCGCCCCGGCCCGCGCCGCGCAGAAGAACGGCTCCCCGGCCCAGCTCCCGGACCCCGACCCGCGCCGGGACGGCTCGGGCGTGTCCCTGCAGAAGACGGTGGCGGCGGTGGCGGGGCCGGTCTAGGACGGCTCGGCGGGCGGCTCCGGCGTCGGCTCGTCGCCCGCGTCGGGGCCCGGCACATAGCGCAGGACGCCCCACATGCCGTGTTCGTCGGCGCTCGGGGCGTCGCTGCGGCACGCCCGGAGCTCCTTGTCGAGAGTGGCGGTGTCGATGCCCGACCCGATGAGGACCAGCTGGGTCAGGCGGTCCTCGGCGGGCGCCCACGGCTGCGGGTGGAAGCGGAGGAACCGGCCGACGGCGTGCACGGCATAGCGGTTGCGTGTGTCGTGCGGGCCGAAATCGACATGTCCCTTGATCCGGTAGAGCCCGTGTGGGCGGCTGTCCAGGAACCGCATCAGCCGCCGCGGGTCGAGCGGGATGCCGGAGACGAAGGACAGACTGTCGTACGCGGTGTGCAGATGGCCGGCGTGCGCGTCGCTCGCGGAGTGGTCGTGCAGGTCGTCGAAGGACAGTTGCCCGATCCGCTCCTCGCCGGCCCGGCAGTCGAAGAGGAACTCGGGGTCGATCCGTCCGTAGGTCGCCGGAAGCACGGCGGCGCCGTCCGCGAGGGAACCGGCGAGGGCGAGCACACGCTCGCCGTCCGTCGCCCGGTCGAGCTTGTTGACCACGACCAGATCGGCCAGGGCCAGATGCCGGTCGATCCCGGGATGCCGGGCGCGGGTGTCGTCGAACTCGGCGGCGTCGACCACCTCGACCAGCCCGCCGTACGCGATCCCGGGAAGCTCGCTGGCCAGCAGCATGCGGACGAGTTCCTGCGGTTCGGCCAGACCGCTCGCCTCCACGACGATCACATCGATACCGGCCTCCGGCCGGGCCAGCCGCTCCAGGTAGACGTCCAGCTCACCGGGATCGACGGCACAGCACAGGCATCCGTTGCCGAGCGAGATGGTCGAGTCGCCGAGCGCGCCGGCCACGGCCATCGCATCGATCTCGATGGCCCCGAAGTCGTTGACGATCGCTCCGATACGGCTGCCGCCGCTGCGGTGCAGGAGGTGGTTGAGGAGCGTGGTCTTTCCGGAGCCGAGGAATCCGGCGAGTACGACGACCGGGATCTGCGGGCTCGGGCTGTGCCCCACTGTGCGACCTCTCTCACGCCTGTGCGTACACCGGCACGCGGCTCGGCGTAGGTACCGGGAACGAATGCCGGACCAGGATACGAGCCAGGCGAAACACGGCGAAGTGAACGATTGTTAGCCGCGTTCGCGGGGCAGACGTTGGACAAGGCGCCGGATCGTGCGGCCTTCGCTGCCCTCTGCGCGCCCCCTCTCCGCCTCCCGCCGATCAGAGCCGCTCGGCACCCGGAGGCGGCAAGCGCCGCCCATCGCTCGCCGGTACCCGTCAGCCGACCCGCACCCGACGACCGGCGGACGGTCGCCTGAATCGGGGGTTGACATGACCACACGGAACAGGGTCGCGGGGAGCCTCGGCTCCGTCACGGCCGGTCTGCTTCTCGCCACCGCGGGGCTGACGCTGGCCGCCCGTCAACGAGACCTGGAGGCGGAGCGACTGCACGTGAGGCGACTGGAACTGGAAGAAGTCGCCTCCCGTCGCCGGGCTCTGGCCCATCAGCAGCGTATGCACTGGGAACTGCTGTCCCGTGCCATGGACGACCCGTCCCTGGCCGCCGTGATCGACACCTACGACCCCGCCGTCCCGGCGGAGAAGCGGCGCCAGTACTTCTACGCCAACGCCTGGTACATCAACCTCTACCACCTCTACCGGGCCGGGATCCTGGACCAGGAGGAGCTGTACGGGCATGCGCGGGAGCTCTTCCAGAACCCCCTGATGCGGGAGTACTGGGAGGCGTCCAGAGGCCAGCGGGCCACACTGAAGCAGACGTCCGACGAGGCACGGATCGGCCGCATGGTCGACGGCCTCATCAGGGATCTCGACGAGGCCGACACGGACGAGTGGTGGGTGGTGGGCACGCCTCCGTCCGCCTGAACCGACAGCCGGAGACGACCGGCGGCCCCGATCGGGCAGGTTCTGTCCCTGCACCCCCATCAGCTGCCCCATACCCAAGCACCCCCGAGCCATAACGCCCGGGATGACGCACGCAGTTGACGTCCCCCGCCGTGTTTCGACGGCGGGCAGGCCGCGAGGGTCTGGAGACAGCCGATGAGTCTGGAAGCGATCGTGTTTCTCGCCGTGGGCGCGGTCGTCGGTCACCTTGTGTACCGACGAGAGGGCATCGGGGCCGCCATCACGGCAGCCGTCGCTGTCGCGGGCCTGCTCCACGTCCTGTCGGGCGGCATTCCCACCTCGGCTCCTCAGCCACCCCCGGCCCCGGAGAACAGTCAGAGCACGTCGGTGCAGGTGCCCGGGGGCTGAGCACCCGGGGCAAGGCGACACGCCCGGCCCGGCGGCCGGCCAGGAGCGGCGGCAACTCACCCGTACCCCAAGTAAGGTACTGCTCTCTACCCCGCGAGCAGACCACGTGTAAGGACCGGTACCCCTTGAAGATCCTGCGCCGTATCGGTGTGCCTCCCAGCGCCCGTGGCAGTGCCTCCGGAGCCAACTGCCCCGATCTGTTCGAGCTGAGCGACGGCAACTTCGCCGTCATCGGCACCGAGGCCACCGAGGCGCTGGAGGGTGAGCTGCCATCCGACGCCTCCCGTGCGGACTACGAACGCATCGTCGTCGTCAGCCGGGAGACGCTCATTCGCGCCAAAGCAGACATCCCCGACGCCTGAACCCCGTCCCCCTTTCCCCGTCCGGCCGCACGCAACCGCCCCCCGCAGTGCCGGACCGTCCCCCCGGCGAGCAGCCGGTACCCCGCCCCTGCTCGACCGCCGGCCGATGAGGCCTGGTGCCAGAAGCACCAGGCCGCATGCTCTCTCAGACCACCGCGGGCACCTCGACCGGCGCAGCCGGTCCGACGTACCGCGCCAGCGGCCTGATGATCTTCGGGTCCCGGGCCTGCTCCAGGATGTTCGCGCTCCAGCCCACCACGCGCGCCGCCGCGAACGTCGGCGTGAACATCTCCCGCGGCAGGCCGCACAGCTCCATGACGACGCCCGCGTAGAACTCCACGTTCGTGTGCAGTTCCCGGCCGGGCTTCAGCTCCGACAGGATCGCCTCGACCCGGCGCTCGACCTCCACGGCGAACTCGACCCGGGGTCCGCCGAATCCCCGGGCCACCTCGCGCAGCATCCGGGAGCGCGGGTCCTCGGTGCGGTAGACCGCGTGACCGAACCCCATGATGCGCTCGCCGGCGAGCACCCGGTCACGGATCCAGGGGTCGATCCGGTCGGGTGTACCGATCGCGTCCAGTGTGTCCAGTGCACGGCTGGGTGCCCCGCCGTGCAGAGGCCCGGACAGTGCCGACACGGCACCGGCGAGACAGGCGGCCACATCCGCCCCCGTCGATGCGATGACCCGGCCGGTGAACGTTGACGCATTGAAGCCGTGGTCAATAGTGGAGATCAAGTACTGCTCGATCGCCCGCGCCCGCCGCTCGTCCGGTTCCTCACCGGTCAGCATGTACAGGTAGTTCGCCGCGTACGGCAGGTCCCCGCGTGGCTCGACCGGTTCGAGGCCCTGTGTGAGCCGGTGCAGCGCGGTGAGCAGGGTGGGCACGGCCGCCGCGGCCACCAGGGTGTCCTCGCGGCGCCGGTCGGCACCGACGTCGTACACCGGCCGGAAGCCCCGGGCCGCGCCCAGCAGGGACAGCGCCGTACGCATCCCCGCGAGCGGCCCTGAGCGGCGGCCGGCCGCGGCGATGACGGGCAGCGCCGTACGCACCTCGCCGGGCAGCCGCCGCAGCGCCGCGGTCTCTGCGGCGAAGGCCGCGGCCCGCCGGGCGTCCGGCAGCCCGCCGTGGACCATCAGGTGCCAGACGTCCTCGAAGGAACGCGTCTGCGCGAGCTCGACGGCCGAGTACTGGCGATAGTGGTAGAAGCCCTCGGTCCCGCGTACGTCGCCGATCTCGGTGTCCGTGACCACGACTCCGGCGAGGCCCCTGGGGACGTCGATGCGCGGGGTGGCACCCCTGTGGACGGGCTTGACGACCTTGGCAGCTTCGGCGGCCTTGGCAGCTTCGGCGGCGTTGACGGCTTTGGCGGCGTTGACGGACATGATGCGCTCCCGCTTCCCTCTGGATGACCATTGAGTGATCACTGAATCTTGATTCGACTGTCCACATGTGACCCACGATCTGTCAATATTGATTCAGTCAATGTGCAGTCTGGAGGGAGAGCAGGAGTGGATACCGTGGCCCCCATGCGCGATCAAGAACCCGGCCCGCCCGCCGACGCCGGGCAGCCGCAGCCGCAGCGGCTCAGCACGAAGGAGGCCGCCGACCTGCTGGGCGTGAAGCCGGAGACGGTGTACGCCTACGTCAGCCGCGGACGGCTGAGCAGCAGACGGGCACCGGACGGGCGGGGCAGTACGTTCGACGCCGGGGAGGTCGAGGCGCTCGCCCGGCGCGGCAGGCCCGACAGCGGCGCCGGTCCGGCCGCAGGCGGTGAGCCGTCCGTCCGCACGCGCCTGACGCTCATCGAGCGGGACCGGTTCTACTTCCGGGGCGTCGATGCCGTGGAACTGACCGCGCGCCACAGCTACGAGGAGGTCGCCGAGTGGCTGTGGACCGGCCGGCCCGGCCCCGCCGCCGCCTTCGTCGCGCCCGAGGCCTCCGTCGCCGTCGCCCGGCGTGCCGTGGACGCCCTGCCCGACCACGCCGGGCCCACCGACCGGTTGCGGGTGGCCGCCATCGCCGCCGCCGCCGCGGATCCTCTGCGCTTCGACCTGTCCGAACACGCCGTCCTGGGCACCGCCCGCGTCCTGATCCCCACCCTGGTCGCCGCCCTCCCGCCGGCCCTGCACGACATGAGGCACGCCGAAGGGCCGCTCGCCCTCCGGCTCTGGACGCGGCTCAGTGGCCGGCCCGCCGACGACGCGTCCCTGCGTGCCCTGGACACCTCTCTCGGCCTGCTCGCGGATCACGACCTGGCCGCCTCGACACTGGCCGTGCGTGTCGCGGCGTCCGCCCGTGCGCACGCCTATGCGGCCGTCTCCGCCGGGCTCGGCGTGATCGAGGGGCCGCTGCACGGCGCCGCGAGCGGGGATGCGCACCGGCTGCTGCTGGATGTGCTCGACCAGGGCAGTGCGGCTCCCGTGATCGCGGAGGAGCTGCGGGCGGGCCGCCGCATCCCGGGGCTGGGCCACCGGCTCTACCCGGCCGAGGACCCCCGCGCGCGTGCCCTGTTCACGCTCCTCGAGGACGTCCCCGGGTCCGCACCGGCCCTTGCCGCGGCCCGCGACGTCGTGGCCACTGCCGCCCGCCACACGCCGCTGCACGCCAACGTGGACCTGGCGCTCGCCGTGCTCACCGCATCCACCGGGATGCCCGCCACCGCGGGCGAGACGATCTTCGCCGTGGCCCGCACGGCGGGGTGGATCGCGCACGCCCTGGAGGAGTACGGCGAACGCCCGCTGCGCATGCGCCCCAGCGGCCTCTACGTGGGCCCACGTCCGCCCCAGCCGCTGCCCGAGCCACGTTCCGGGCAGGCCGACAGGGACGGAGAACCCGGCATCTCCCCGACATCACTCCCGTAGCGGGCGCAGCAACGCGACCGGAAGTCACCCAGGAGAAAGTCAGGTTAGGCTCACCTGTGTGAGTACGTGCTCAACCGCCTCCCGGGACCTCGACGAGCCCCTCGCGGGCACCGCGGCCACCGCGAGGACCTGGCTGCTGCTGGAGCAGCCCGGGCCCTGGGGTGCCGAGGCGCTCACGTCGAGCCACCTGGACCCCGCGCTGGGCCGGGCCCTGGAGAAGGCCGCCAAAGGCACAGGCGTACGCATCGCCCTGATCCGCCGTCCCGGACGGCATGCCGACTTCGGCACCCCCGCCGAGCGCCGGGTCTATGCGGCCCACACGGTGCCGGGCAACGTGTGGCTGCGCGGCGCGACCGTCACGGACCCCGCGCAGCTGCTCGGCCTCGACCTCTCCGCACTCGGCGGTGGGGACCCGGGCGGCTTCGACGCCCTGCTCCGGGGTGGTCCGCACACCGGCGATCCACTGGCCCTCGTGTGCACCAACGGCAAGCGGGACCGGTGCTGTGCACTCCTCGGCCGCCCGCTCGCCGCCGAGCTGGCCGCGTCCGGCGCCGACGGCGTCTGGGAGGTCACTCATCTGGGTGGTCACCGCTTCTCGCCGACGCTGCTCGTCCTCCCGTACGGATACGCCTACGGCCGGGCCGAGGCGCACACCGTCAAGGAGGTCCTGCACGGCGTGCGGGAGGGGCGGATCGTGGTGGAGGGCTGCCGCGGCGGATCCGCCTGGGAGCGGCCCGGGCAGACGGCCGAGCTGGCGGTGCGCACGGCGGCGGGCGAGGAGGCGGCCGAGGCGCTGTCCGTCGTACGGACCGACGGTGCGGCACCCCGCTGGGAGGTGACCGTGGCCCACGTCGACGGGCGGCGGTGGCGGGTCACCGTCGCCCAGAACGCGTCGGCGCCGCCCCGCCCTGAGAGCTGCGGCACGTCGGTGCTGGGCTCGCCCGCGCGGATGGAGGTCACAGAGCTGGGCGAGCTCGCGGTGACCTCGGCGCCCGCGGGCTGACGCCGGGACCCGGACACGCCCGCCGGAAGGCGTACCGACGCACCCGGCGGTCTGCCGGCCACGCGTCCGACCACATTCCCGACAGGCGTGGAGCGACACATCCGGCACGCCCGACACACCCGACACACCCGGCACACCAAGGGCCGACATCCCCGCACGCCCCCATCACCGGCGCACCTGCGCACCAGCCCGCATCACCCGCGCACCGGCGCTTCCCGCACGCCACACACCGGCGGTCGGGCGGAACCGCCGCCCCGCCGCACACCCCCTCGGGGAAGAGTTCCGCCCGGCAAGCGCCCCCGCCGAGATCCAGATCTCACCCCTCTACGGCCCGGCGCACGGGAGCACGTACCGTCTGCGTCATGAGCCGCACTCCCCCCGCACGCCGCCTGCGCCTCGGGCTGCCGCGGCGGATGTTCTCCCAGGTCCTGCTGATGCAGCTGGCGATCGCCGCGGGCGTCGCCGTTCTCGCGACCGGGCTCTTTCTCGCACCGCTCAGCGACCAGCTGGACGACCAGGCGATGCGCCGGGCGCTCGCCGTCGCGCAGACCACCGCGCAGCAGCCGCACATCGTGCGGGACCTGCGCGACACTCCCGCGGCCCCGGACGGGCCGGTGCAGCGGGGGGCGGAGCGGATCCGCCGGGCGACCGGGGCGGAGTACGTCGTGGTGCTGGACCGGCGCGGCGTGCGCTGGTCACACCCGAATCCGCAGCGGATCGGCGGGACCGTGTCGACCGACCCCGGTGAGGCGCTGGCCGGCCACGAGGTCATGGAGATCGACGAGGGCACGCTGGGCCGCTCCGCCCGTGGCAAGGTGCCGCTGCGCGACGGGGCCGGCGACATCGTCGGCGCGGTGTCGGTGGGCATCGCCTACGACAGCGTCCGGGCCCGGTTGATCCACGCTATCCCCGGGCTGCTCGCCTACGCCGGCGGCGCCCTTGCGGTCGGTGCCCTGGCCGCCTGGCTGATCTCCCGCCGGGTGCAGCGGCAGACCAGGGACCTGGCCTTCTCCGACATCGCGGCGCTGCTCGCGGAGCGGGAGGCGATGCTGCACGGCATCCGGGAAGGCGTCGTCGCCCTGGACCGCGGTGGCCGGATCCGGCTGCTCAACGACGAGGCACAGCGGCTGCTGGGCACCGGCGGCGAGGCCGTCGGACGCTCCCCGCACGAGGCGCTCGGCGCGGGGCGCACGGCCGACGTCCTGGCCGGCCGGGTGACCGGCACCGACCTGCTGACCGTGCGCGGCCCAAGGGTCCTGGTCGCCAACCGGATGCCCACCGACGACGGGGGCGCCGTCGCCACCCTGCGCGACCGCACCGAGCTGGAGCAGCTCGGCCGGGAGCTGGACTCCACGCGCGGCCTGATCGACGCCCTGCGCGCCCAGGACCACGAGCACGCCAACCGCATGCACACCCTGCTGGGGTTGCTCGAACTGGAGCTGTACGAAGAGGCGGTGGAGTTCGTCGGCGAGGTCGTCGGCGACCACCGGGCCACCGCCGAGCAGATCACCGAGCGGATCGGCGATCCCCTGCTCGCCGCGCTGCTGGTCGGGAAGGCGACCGTCGCGGCGGAGCGCGGGGTCACCCTGTGGGTGGCGGACTCCACACGGCTGCCGGACCGGCTCATCGACCCCGGCGGGGTCGTGACGGTCGCGGGCAACCTGGTGGACAACGCGCTCGACGCCGCCGCGGGCACGGCACACGCGCGTGTGGAGGTCGCCTTGCATGCGGAAGGGCGCACCGCGATCCTCAGAGTGCGCGACAGCGGCCCCGGCATCGCGCCCGAGCACCGCGAGGTGGTGTTCACGGAGGGCTGGTCGACCAAGGAGCCGCCGGCGCATCGCCGACGCGGCATCGGGCTCTCCCTGGTGCGCAGGCTGGCCGAACGGCAGGGCGGCAGCGCGACGGTCACCGAGGCGCCGGGCGGCGGCGCGGAGTTCACCGTCGTCCTGCCGGAGGCACTGTCCGCCACCGGGTCGGCCCCCGCCCGCACCGCCGCCGCGGACACCGCTGCCGCCGGCACCGCCGCCGAGGAGGAGTCACGATGATCGAGGTCCTGGTCGTGGACGACGACACGCGGGTCGCGCGCGTCAACGCCGCCTACGTCGAGAAGGTCCCGGGCTTCCATGTCGCCGCCGAGGCGCACAGTGCCGGGGAGGCGCTGCGCGCCGTGGAGACCCTCCCCCGCCTGGACCTCGTCCTCATGGACCACTACCTGCCCGACCGTACGGGTCTGGAGGTGGTCCGCGAGATGCGCCGGCGCGGCCACCAGACCGACGTGATCATGGTGACGGCGGCGCGGGACGTGTCGACGGTACAGGCGGCGATGCGGCAGGGTGCCCTGCAGTACCTGGTCAAGCCGTTCGCCTTCGCCGGACTGCGGGCCAAGCTGCAGGCGTACGCGGACCTGCGCCGCACCCTCGACGGCGGCGGGGAGGCGGAGCAGGCAGAGGTGGACCGCATCTTCGGCGCCCTCTCGGTACAGGCGGAGCCGGGCCTGCCCAAGGGGCACTCCCCCACCACCGCGGAGCTGGTGCGCCGGTCGCTGATCAAGGCCGCCGGCCCGCTGTCCGCCCAGGAGATCGCCGAACGCACGGGGGTGAGCCGCCAGACCGCCCAGCGCTATCTGAAGCTCCTGGAGCGCACGGGACGGGCCCGGCTGACCCTGAGGTACGGCGATGCGGGGCGCCCGGAGCACCGGTACGAGTGGGTGACCCGCGCGTGAGGTGCGGCGTGCCACCGCATGCCGCCGCGCTGCCCGGCGCCGCCGCCCGCCCTGGTGCTCCCACCCGGCCCGGCACATCGCCGGGGTATGCGTACACCGGTGCCGGCACATCGCCGAGGCATCCGTACACCGGTGCTGCGCGGCGGCGCCCGCCGGGCACCGCCCTCTCTCAGACCGCTCCCGCCCCCGTCAGGGAACGCACCTCGGTCTCGGCGTGCCGGCCCTCGTCCGGGGCCTCCGTCGAGGTGACGGTGCCGGCCCAGCCGGCGAGAAAGCCCAGCGGGATGGAGACCAGACCGGGGTTCTGCAGCGGGAAGTACTGGAAGTCCACGCCCGGGAACAGCGCACCGGGGCTGCCCGACACCACCGGTGACAGCAGGACGAGCAGCACGGCCGGGATCAGTCCGCCGTAGACCGCCCAGATCGCGCCGCGGGTGGTGAATCCGCGCCAGAACAACGAGTAGAGCAGCACCGGCAGATTGGCGGAGGCGGCCACGGCGAAGGCGAGGCCGACCAGGAAGGCGACATTGAGATCGCGGGCGAGCAGGCCGAGGCCGATGGCGACCGTGCCGATCCCGATGGCCGCGATCCGGGCCACGGCCACCTCGCTGCGCGGGGTACCGCGGCGGCGCCGCAGCGACGCGTACAGGTCGTGGGCCACCGAGGCCGACGAGGCCAGGGTGATGCCTGCGACCACCGCGAGGATGGTCGCGAACGCGACGGCGGCGACGATCGCGAACAGAACCGTTCCTCCGGTGGTGCCGGTGCCGCCGCCGAGGTCGAGGGCGAGCAGCGGGACCGCAGTGTTCCCGGCCGCGTTGGACTCCCGCACGGTGCTGGTCCCGACGACTGCGGCGGCGCCGAAGCCGAGGACGATCGTCATCAGGTAGAAGCCGCCGATCAGGCCGATCGACCAGACGACCGACCGGCGGGCCGCGCGAGCGGTGGGCACGGTGTAGAAGCGGGACAGGATGTGCGGCAGCCCGGCCGTGCCCAGCACCAGGGCGAGGCCGAGGCTGATGAAGTCGAAGCGGGCGGTCCAGTCCGCGCCGTAGGCCAGCCCGGGTGCCAGGAACGCCTCGCCGTGGCCGCTGCGTGCGGCCGCGGTGCGCAGGAGCCGGTCGATGTCGCCGGCGAAGCGGACCAGGACGAGCACGGTCAGCACGACGGTGCCGCCGAGCAGCAGGACCGCCTTCACGATCTGGATCCAGGTGGTGGCCCGCATGCCTCCCAGGGAGACGTAGACGACCATGAGCGCGCCGACTCCGACGACGGTCCAGGCCTGTGCCGCTTCGCTGCTGCCGCCGAGGAGCAGGGCGACCAGGCTGCCCGCGCCCACCATCTGCGCCACCAGGTAGAGAACGGACACGGTGACCGAGGAGGTTCCCGCGGCGATCCGCACCGGTCGCTCCCGCATCCGGGCCGCCACCACGTCGGCGAGGGTGAACCGTCCGCAGTTGCGGACCAGTTCGGCGACGAGCAGCAGCACCACGAGCCAGGCCACCAGGAAGCCCACCGAGTAGAGCATGCCGTCGTAGCCGTAGAGGGCGATGAGTCCGGAGATGCCGAGGAAGGATGCGGCCGACATGTAGTCGCCTGCGATGGCAAAACCATTCTCCATGGGGGAGAAGAGCCTCCCGCCCACGTAGAACTCCTCGGCCGAGCCCTGGCGGTGGCGGCTCACCCAGGTGGTGATGCCCAGGGTGACCGCGATGAACGCGCTGAACAGCAGCAGTGCCAGCGTCTGGTGACCGCTCGTCACGCCCGTCATGAGCCATCGCCGCCGCGGGCTCCACGCGCCAACTCCTGGGTGTCCCAGCGCAGGTCCAGGGCCGCCCGGTCCCGACGCAGCCGGGCGTGCCGGGCGTAGGCCCAGGTGAGCAGGAACGTGGTGAGGAACTGCCCGAGCCCGGTGACCATCGCCACGTTCACCGCTCCGGCCACCGGCCGGGCCATCAGGTCGGGAGCAGTGGTCGCGGTGATCACGTAGGCGAGGTACCAGGTGAAGAACGCGGCCGCCGCGGGCAGTGCGAACCTCCGGTAGCGACTGCGCACCTCCTGGAAGGCCGCGCTGCGCTGCACCTCCAGATACACGTCCGCGGTGCCCCCGGGGGCGGCCGGTTCCCGGCGGGCCGAGGGCACTGCCGTCTCGGGTGCAACCGCCGCGGCCGACTCGCCCCACCCGGAGGCGAGGGCGTCGTACCAGGGGTCGTCGTACCTCGGACCGTCTCCGGGTGCTTGGAGACGGTCATCGCTTGACTGCATGCCCAAGGATGGACAGAACGGGAAGATCCCCGACTCTTCTTCTCCCTGCTCTTCACCCCATCAGGTGACGTGCCCCTGGGTCGGCGCCCGCTCGGCTAGGCGTCGATGCGCGACCGGTCGAGGGTGGCCGCGGAGCTGGTGATGAACTCCTTTCGGGGGGCGACGTCGTTGCCCATCAGCAGGTCGAAGACCTGCTCGGCGGCCTCCAGGTCGCTGAGGTTGATCCGGCGCAGGGTGCGGCGGCGAGGGTCCATGGTGGTCTCGGCGAGCTGGTCGGCGTCCATCTCACCGAGGCCCTTGTACCGCTGGATGGAGTCCTTGTAGCGGATGCCCTTGCTCTGGAACTCCATGAGCTTGTCGCGCAGCTCGCGGTCCGAGTACGTGTAGACGTACCGGTCCTGGCCCTTCTTCGGCTGGACGACCTCGATGCGGTGCAGCGGCGGCACCGCGGCGAACACCCGGCCGGCCTCGACCATGGGCCGCATGTAGCGGTGGAACAGGGTCAGCAGCAGGGTACGGATGTGGGAGCCGTCCACATCGGCGTCGGTCATCATGATGATCTTGCCGTAGCGGGCGGTGTCGATGTCGAAGGTCCGGCCGGACCCGGCTCCTATGACCTGGATGATCGCACCGCACTCGGCGTTCTTCAGCATGTCGGTCACGGACGACTTCTGGACGTTGAGGATCTTGCCGCGGATCGGGAGCAACGCCTGGAACTCGGAGTTCCGGGCGAGCTTCGCCGTGCCCAGCGCGGAGTCCCCCTCCACGATGAACAGTTCACTGCGGTCGACGTCGTCGCTGCGGCAGTCGGCCAGCTTGGCGGGCAGCGAGGACGACTCCAGAGCCGTCTTGCGGCGCTGGGCGTCCTTGTGCTGCCGGGCGGCGATCCGGGTACGGGCTGCCGCGACGGCCTTCTCCAGCACGACACGGGCCTGCTGGGCCGCGTCCCGCCTGGTCGAGGTCAGGAAGGCCCGGAGCTCCTTGGTGATCACGTTGTTCACGATCCGGCGGGCCGCCGAGGTGCCCAGGACCTCCTTGGTCTGGCCCTCGAACTGCGGCTCGGCGAGGCGCACCGTGACGACCGCCGTGAGGCCCTCCAGGGCGTCGTCCTTGACGATGTCGTCCTCGGCGACACGGAGCAGCTTCTTGGCACGCAGCACCTCGTTCACCGTCCTGGCGACCGCCTGCTCGAAGCCCGCGACATGGGTGCCGCCCTTGGGGGTGGCGATGATGTTGACGAACGACCTGACCGTCGTGTCGTACCCGGTCCCCCAGCGCAGCGCCACGTCCACCCCGAGGTCGCGGGTGACCTCGGTGGGCGTCATCTGGCCGTGCTCGTCCAGGACGGGAACGGTCTCCTTGAAGGTGCCCTGACCGGTGAAACGCAGGACGTCGCAGACCGCCCTGTCGGTGGCCAGGAACTCGCAGAACTCGCTGATGCCGCCGTCGAAACGGAAGGACTCCTCGCCCTTGCTGCCGCCCTCGCCGAGACCGAACTCGTCACGGACCACGATGGTCAGGCCCGGCACCAGGAACGCCGTCTGACGGGCCCTCTGGTGCAGCGTGTCCAGGGAGAGCCTGGCGTCCTTGAGGAAGATCTGCCGGTCCGCCCAGTAGCGCACCCGCGTACCGCTGCGCGACTTGGGGATCTTCTTGGCCTTGCGCAGTCCGCCCTTGGCCTCGAACCCGGCGTCCGCGCCCGCTCCGGCGAAGACACCGGGGGCCCCGCGCCGGAAGCTGATGGCGTGGACGTGCCCGCCGCGGTCCACCTCGATGTCCAGGCGCGCGGAGAGGGCGTTCACCACGGAGGCACCGACGCCGTGCAGACCACCGGACGCCGCGTAGGAGCCGCCGCCGAACTTGCCTCCCGCGTGGAGCTTGGTCATGACGACCTCGACACCGGACAGGCCGGTCTTGGGCTCGACGTCCACCGGGATGCCCCGGCCGTTGTCACGGACCTCGACCGAGCCGTCGTCGTGCAGGATGACCTCGATGTGGTCGCAGTGGCCGCCGAGGGCCTCGTCGACGGAATTGTCGATGATCTCCCACAGGCAGTGCATCAGACCGCGGCTGTCGGTCGACCCGATGTACATGCCCGGGCGCTTGCGTACGGCCTCGAGTCCCTCGAGGACGAGCAGGTGCCGCGCGGTGTAGTTGGAACCGTCCCGGTCTGCTCCTGCCAGCAGCGCTGTGGACGGCACGGACGTCTCGGCGGTCACGCGGTTCGCTCCTCGCTGAATTTCAGATGGGGCCCTGGTGGGTAAGGGCGCGGCGTCGTTCACCGCTCAGAGGGTACCGAGGCCTGGTAGAGCCGTTGTAACGCCACCCTCGTCGGGGACTCACCCTAGACCAGGGTCGCATATCTGTTCGATCCCTCGTTGGAGTGAAGCACACATCACGTTCCCTTCGAGGCATGAACCATTTAGGCTCCGGGCACGTCCTCATGAACAAACCGGCAACCCAGCCGGCCGGGACCGACACTGACCGAAGCGCGAAATCCGTACGACACAGAGACACGCAATACGGCACATTCGCCGCCAACCGGCAACAGCCAGCCTCCTCGGAGAGATTTTTTCGAGGAAAAGCCACGAGCGGGAACGTTTTCGGGCTGGTTGGATGTTGACCCTGGTACGACAGCTCGTCGAGCTAGAGAAGAGGCGACGTGACTACTGTTCTGACTTCCGCGAGCCCGCTGACGGCCGCCGACCGCTGCGACCGTTGCGGCGCCCAGGCATACCTGCGCGTCGTCCTGCTGAGCGGCGGAGAACTGCTCTTCTGCGCCCACCACGGTCGCAAGTTCGAGCCGGAACTCAAGAAGATCGCCGCTGAGATACAGGACGAGACCGAGCGGCTGACCGCTGTTCCGGAATCCGCCTCCGACGAAGAGCGCTGACACATCTCGCGTCCACGACGAGCCAGCCCGGCACAGGCCGGTGAACAGGCGGTCGCCCCGCCCCGGGGCGACCGCCTCGTCGTATCTTCGCAGCCCCTGCAGCCCCTGCAGCCCCTCAGCCCCTGCAGCCCCTCCGCGTGCCTCCGCAGCCCGCGGATCCGGGTCAGGCGCCGCCAGGGCGCCCCACGCGGCTCTTCCCGGTGGTAGCGGCGGCATCCCAGCCCAGCGTCCGCAGCACGGCCGAGACGCGCGTGTAGACACCCGGGCTGTCGGGCCGCCCGCAGCCGCTCCCGAAGGACACCAGCCCGATCAGCTTGCCCCGGGCCACCAGCGGTCCGCCGCTGTCCCCCTGGCAGGCGTCGCGGCCACCCTCGTCCGTACCCGCGCACAGCATGGTGTCCGCCCGGTACTGCCCCTCGGCACCACCCGGGTATGCCGCCTCGCAGCGGGGATCGGGCAGCACCCGCACCGGTGCCCCCCGCAGGCTGCCGGCGTAGTCGCCGCCCCCGGAGGTGTCCCCCCAGCCGAGGACCACGGCCCCCTCCCCCGCCCGGTACGCAGGATCACCGTCGGGGGCCATGCCTATGGTGGAACCCGGAGGCAGCGCCTCGGAGAGGGTGACGACGGCGAAGTCCCCGGAGTTGCTGACGTCGTCGTGGGCCGGATTCACCCAGACGTCGCGGACGGGGATCTCCCGCCCCTGGTCCGAGAGCAGATCCGTACGGCCCGCCACCACCTTCAGGTCCCGCACCCCCTCCGGCGGGGTCCCCAGGACCTCCTCACCCAGGCAGTGGGCCGCGGTGAGGACGGTGGTCCGGCCGACCGCGACTCCTCCGCAGAACTGCCCCGACCGCGTACCCCCGAACCGGTCACGGCTGGAGAGCGCCACGGTCCAGGGGGTGTCGGCGGCATCGACGGGAAATCCGCCGAGGACGATGCTGTCGGCGGACGCCGGGGCGACGGACACCAGCGGTACGGCGCTCACGACGGCCGCCAGGACCAGCGGCCGGGCCAGCGCTCGGACAGAAGGGTGACGCATGCGGACTCCTCACTCCGGGTGGGTCATGGAGAACCCAGAGTGATCCCTGTGGCCGCGGCACGCACCCGCGCAGGGCACGCCCGGGACCGTGCGCCACCCACGTCGCCCTGCGCCCGCCCCGCACCCACGGGGCGGCCGCCGGTGTTCTCGGTGGCTGCCGGTGCCTGCCGGTGTCTCTCGGTGTCCGTGGGTCCGCGTCAGGCGCCGACGTACTCCGCCAGATGCTCGCCGGTGAGGGTGGACCGCGCGGCGACGAGATCGGCGGGCGTCCCCTCGAAGACGATCTCGCCGCCGTCGTGACCGGCGCCCGGGCCGAGGTCGATGATCCAGTCGGCGTGTGCCATGACCGCCTGGTGATGCTCGATGACGATCACCGACTTGCCCGAGTCGACGAGCCGGTCGAGCAGCCCGAGCAGCTGCTCGACGTCGGCGAGGTGGAGCCCGGTGGTCGGCTCGTCGAGGACGTAGACGCCGCCCTTCTCGCCCATGTGGGTGGCCAGCTTCAGCCGCTGCCGCTCACCGCCGGACAGCGTGGTCAGCGGCTGGCCGAGGGTGAGGTAGCCGAGCCCGACATCGGCGAGCCGGTCCAGGATCCGGTGCGCGGCCGGTGTGCGTGCCTCGCCCGCACCGAAGAACTCCTCGGCCTCGCCCACCGGCATCGCCAGCACCTCACTGATGTCCCTGCCGCCGAGGCGGTACTCCAGCACCGACGCCTGGAACCGTCTGCCCTCGCACTCCTCGCAGGTGGTGGCGACGCCGGCCATCATCGCCAGGTCGGTGTAGATGACGCCGGCGCCGTTGCAGGTCGGGCAGGCGCCCTCCGAGTTCGCACTGAACAGGGCGGGCTTCACACCGTTGGCCTTCGCGAACGCCTTGCGGATCGGGTCGAGGAGACCGGTGTACGTCGCGGGGTTGCTGCGCCGGGAGCCGCGGATCGGGGTCTGGTCGACCGCGATCACGCCCTCGGCGGCAGGGATCGACCCGTGGACGAGCGAGCTCTTGCCGGAGCCGGCCACACCCGTGACGACGGTGAGTACTCCGAGCGGGATGTCGACGTCGACGTTCCGCAGGTTGTTCGCCGTCGCGCCGCGGATCTCCAGCGCGCCGGTGGGCCTGCGTGTCTCGGCCTTGAGCACGGCCCGGTCGTCGAGGTGGCGGCCGGTGACGGTGCCGCTGGACCGGAGCCCCTCGACGGTGCCCTCGAAGCAGACGGTGCCGCCGCCGGTGCCGGCGCCGGGGCCGAGGTCGACCACGTGGTCGGCGATGGCGATCGCCTCCGGCTTGTGCTCCACCACCAGGACCGTGTTGCCCTTGTCCCGCAGGCGCAGCAGCAGGTTGTTCATGCGCTGGATGTCGTGCGGGTGCAGGCCGATGGTGGGCTCGTCGAAGACGTAGGTGACGTCGGTGAGGGAGGAGCCGAGGTGGCGGATCATCTTGGTGCGCTGGGCCTCTCCGCCGGAGAGCGTGCCCGAGGCGCGGTCGAGCGAGAGATAGCCCAGGCCGATCTCCGTGAACGAGTCGAGGGTGTGCTGCAGCTTGGCGAGCAGCGGCGCCACCGACGGATCCGTCAGTCCGCGGACCCACTCGGCGAGGTCGCGGATCTCCATGGCGCAGGCCTCTGCGATGTTGACCCTGCCGATGCGCGAGGAGCGGGCCAGCTCACTGAGGCGGGTGCCGCCGCAGTCGGGGCAGTCCGCGAAGGTGACCGCCCGGTCCACGAAGGCCCTGATGTGCGGCTGCATCGACTCGCGGTCCTTGGACAGGAACGACTTCTGGATCTTCGGGATGAGCCCTTCATAGGTGAGGTTGACCCCTTGGATCTTCACCTTGGTGGGTTCGCGGTAGAGGAAGTCGTGCCGCTCCTTCTTGGTGTACTTGCGGATCGGCTTGTCCGGGTCGAAGAAGCCCGACTCCCTGATGACGCGCACCACCCAGCCGTCGCCGGTGTAAGTGGGGATGGTGAACGGATCCTCGCTGAGGGCCTTGGAGTCGTCGAAGAGCTGGGTGAGGTCGATGTCGGATACGGTGCCCCTGCCCTCGCAGTGGGTGCACATGCCGCCGGTGCGGCTGAAGGTGACCTTCTCGGTCCTGGTCTTGTCCGCGCCGCGGTCGACCGTGAGCCCGCCGCTCGCCGAGACCGAGGCGACGTTGAAGGAGAAGGCGCCGGGCGGGCCGACGTAGGGCCTGCCGAGCCGGCTGAACAGGATGCGCAGCATGGCGTTGGCATCGGTCGCGGTGCCGACCGTGGAGCGGGGGTCGCTGCCCATGCGCTGCTGGTCGACGATGATCGCGGTGGTCAGCCCGTCCAGTACGTCGACGTCGGGCCGTGCGAGCGTGGGCATGAAGCCCTGCACGAAGGCGCTGTAGGTCTCGTTGATCAGCCGCTGGGACTCCGCGGCGATCGTGTCGAAGACCAGCGAGCTCTTGCCCGAGCCGGACACCCCGGTGAACACCGTCAGCCTGCGCTTCGGGAGCTCGACGCTGACGTCCTTGAGGTTGTTCTCCCGCGCGCCGTGCACCCGGATCAGATCGTGGGTGTCGGCGGTGTGCGGCGCGGTCGACCGCGTCTCCGTCCTCGTGGCCATGCTCTTTTCCGTCTCCATCTGTCGGTGGACCGCCGACGCCCGTGAGTGGGGCCGCCGCGGTGCGTCGGTGTCGTCCGGCTCGGATCCTCAGCGGGTTCGAGCGTACGTCCGGGCACTGACAGCCGGGGCCGTTCCGGCACCGGATGTACAGGGCAACCGGTGCCGGAACGGCCCCGGCCGTCGGCTCACGGCGGCGCCGTTCCGGATCAGCGCTCTTCCTGGATGCGGAGCAGATTGCCCGCGGGGTCGCGGAAGGCGCAGTCCCGCACGCCGTACGGCTGGTCGGTCGGCTCCTGGACGACCTCGGCGCTGCCGGCCTGGAGCCGCTCGAAGGTGCCGTCGACGTCCTTGGTGGACAGCAGGAGCACGGCGTAGGTGCCCTTGGCCATCATCTCGGCCACGGTCCGCCGTTCCTGCTCCGTGATGCCGGGGTCGGCGGTCGGCGGGTGCAGGACGATGGAGGTGTCGGGCTGGCCGGCGGGACCGACGGTGATCCAGCGCATCCCTTCGTAGCCGACGTCCTTGCGGACCTCGAAGCCGAGGGTGTCGCGGTAGAAGGCTAGCGAGGCCTCCGGGTCGGTGTGCGGCAGGAAGCTTGCCTGAATGGTGATGTCCATGGCTCTCACGCTAGCCACGGCCGGTTGACCGCGCTTCTCGATTCCTGACCGGTCTCGTCACCTGCTTCGCCGTGCAGGACGGCATCCCCTCGGTCTCCTGCGCGGCCCGGCGCCGGTAGACGCTGGGCGGCACCCCGACCAGCTCGGTGAAGCGGGTGCTGAACGTGCCCAGCGAGGAGCAACCGACCATGAAACAGACCTCGGTGACGGTGAGGTCGCCGCGGCGCAGCAGCGCCATCGCGCGCTCGATCCGCCGGGTCATGAGGTAGCTGTAGGGCGATTCGCCGTAGGCCTGCCGGAACTCTCGGCTGAGGTGTCCGGCCGACATGTGCACGCCGCGGGCGAGTGCCTCGACGTCCAGCGGCTGCGCGTACTCCCGGTCGATCCGGTCGCGGACCCGGCGCAGCCGCGCGAGGTCGCGCAGGCGCTGCTCCGGTGCGGGGCTGCTGTTCACGTACGGATCGTACGTCGCGGTGCCCGGAGACGGACGGTGGGTACGGAAGACGCCCCCGCCCCCGGGCATCCCGGGGACGGGGGCGCGCCGGCGCGGACCGGCCGAGCCGGGTACCGGCTCGGCCGAGGTGCCGGCTCAGTCGAGGTGGCGGCTCAGTCGAGGTAGTCGCGCAGTACCTGGGAGCGCGACGGGTGGCGCAGCTTGGACATCGTCTTGGACTCGATCTGACGGATGCGCTCGCGCGTGACGCCGTAGACCTTGCCGATCTCGTCGAGGGTCTTCGGCTGGCCGTCGGTGAGGCCGAAACGCATGGAGACGACGCCCGCCTCGCGCTCGGACAGGGTGTCCAGCACGGAGTGCAACTGCTCCTGCAGGAGCGTGAAACTGACGGCGTCGGCCGGGACGACGGCCTCGGAGTCCTCGATGAGGTCACCGAACTCGCTGTCGCCGTCCTCACCGAGCGGGGTGTGCAGCGAGATCGGCTCGCGGCCGTACTTCTGGACCTCGATGACCTTCTCCGGGGTCATGTCGAGCTCCTTGGCCAGCTCCTCCGGGGTGGGCTCGCGGCCCAGGTCCTGGAGCATCTGGCGCTGCACGCGCGCGAGCTTGTTGATGACCTCGACCATGTGCACCGGGATACGGATGGTGCGGGCCTGGTCGGCCATCGCGCGGGTGATCGCCTGTCGGATCCACCAGGTGGCGTACGTGGAGAACTTGTAGCCCTTGGTGTAGTCGAACTTCTCCACCGCGCGGATCAGACCGAGGTTGCCCTCCTGGATGAGGTCCAGGAAGAGCATGCCGCGGCCGGTGTAGCGCTTGGCCAGGGACACCACCAGACGGAGGTTGGCCTCCAGCAGGTGGTTCTTGGCCCGGCGCCCGTCCTCGGCGATGATCTCCAGCTCGCGCTTGAGCTTGGGGGCGAGCTTGTCGGAGTTGGCCAGCTTGTCCTCGGCGAACAGGCCCGCCTCGATCCGCTTGGCCAGCTCGACCTCCTGCTCGGCGTTGAGCAGGGGGACCTTGCCGATCTGCTTGAGGTAGTCCTTGACCGGGTCCGCGGTGGCGCCGGCCGCGGCGACCTGCTGCGCGGGGGCGTCGTCCTCGTCGTCGTCGGACAGGACGAAGCCCGCATTCTCGGTGCCCTCGGGCTCCTCCGGGGCCGCAGCCGCCTTGGTCTCCTCGAGCACCTCGTCCTCGAGCAGCTCGGTGTCGTCCTTCTTGGCGGCGGCCGTGGTCTTCTTGGCCGCCGTCTTCTTGGCCGCGGTCTTCTTGGCCGCGGTCTTCTTGGCGGTCGTCTTCTTCGCAGCCGCCTTCTTCGCAGCGGGCGCCTCTTCCTCGACGGCGGGCTCCGGTGCGGGCGCCGCCGGGGTGGCGCTCGCGGTGGCCTTCCGGCTTGCCGCCGCCTTCGCCGCGACCGTCTTGGTGGCGGTGCGCTTGGCGGGAGACTTCGCTGCGACGCTCTTGCGGGTGCGCTTGGGTTCTGCGGCACTGACCATCAGCGTCACACCCTCTTCCTCGAGGATCTGGTTGAGGCTGCGCAGTACGTTCTTCCACTGAGTGGCCGGAATCTGGTCGGCTTCGAAGGCCCGACGCACGTCATCGCCGGCGATCTGCCCCTCAGCCTTTCCCCGCTCAATGAGCGCCATGACAGAGACGGACTCGGCGATCTCCGGCGGGAGCGTACGGGATGTGCTGGCCGACACGAACAACCTCTCGGAACGTTGGAAAACGGCTTCCGGCACCGTCCGGGCGGACAGGAGCCGACCGTCGGCTTGGGGATGGGCCGACGGCGCGGGCGGGGGCCGGGAAGATGCACAGCGCCCTGAACGGCGTCCGTATTCCCTCCGCGGCTGTCACCTCTTAGGTCATCGCGCTGTTCCCGCAAGCGTTACGCCCAATCCGCGTGGCCCGAGTCACACCCCGTAAGCGTTCAAATCCGGTCAGGAAGGAACACATAGGGTCAAGGGTGACACCGGCCTGGCCGCAGGCCGGTGCCGACCCCGGGATCGGGCCGGTCCCATCGGAAGTCCGCCCCCCTTCATCTCACCGTCGGACCCCGCAGAACCGGGTGGATCCTGCGGGGTCCGACGGGGCGGCGGCAGGGTGACCGGGCGCGACCGTAGGAGGGGTCCGGCCCCGCCCCGGGGCATCGCGCCGCCACGGCGGAACGCGCTCAGTGCTCGCGCGGGGCGGGCACCACGCGCTCCACCTCGGGATGGACCGTGAGCAGCTGCCGCATGGCCGTCTCCGCCGCCGCGCCGTCCCCCGTGGCGAGGGCGTCGACGATCCGGCCGTGCTGCGCCAGCGTGGCGTCGTTCAGCCGGTCACAGCCCGTGACCGGCCCGCCGGAGACCTGCAGGGCGGAGGAGACGATCCCGGAGAGGTGCTCCAGCATGCGGTTGCCCGCGACCTGGATGAGCAAGGTGTGGAACTCGGCGTCGGCACGGGAGAAGGTGAGCGTGTCGCCCTGCCCCATGGCGTGCCCCATGATCCCGACCATGTCGGCCAGGCGCTGCTGGACGTCCTCGCGCCCGTGCCCGGCGGCCAGGCGCGCGGCGAGGGGCTCGATCGTCCAGCGCAGCTCACTGAGCTCGCGGCGCTGGTCGTCGCGCTGCGGACCGAAGGCCCGCCACTCGATGATGTCCGGATCGAGGAGATTCCAGTCGCTGACGGGACGTACCCGCGTGCCGACGTTCGGCCGGGCGCTGACCAGGCCCTTGGCCTCCAGAACACGCAGCGACTCACGGACGACGGTGCGGGAGACCTCGAACCGCTGACCGATCTCCTCGGGGACCAGCGGACGGTCGGCACCCAGATCGCCGGAAACGATCATCTGGCCGAGCTGCTGGACGAGTTGCCCGTGCAGTCCGCGTCCGCGGCTGCCGGCGGCGCGCCGGCCCACACGGCCCAGCTCGGGGTCCGCCCCTTCCCAGGCGGGGGCCCCGACGCGGTCGACGGCGGGCGCGTCGGCGTAGGGGTAGCGGTCGAGTTCGCCCGGGTTCGCGATGCCTGAGTCGGCGGAGCGGGCGGCGGTCATCATGGTGTGCGCAAGGGTACTCACGCATCCTTTGTCGGCGTCACTCCCAACTCCCTTGAGGGCTTTGGTGAAAAGCACACGAAAGGGTGATCGCTCACCCCGTCGCAATTGACGCCTTATCGGAAAGAAATGGGCTTTCCCCGGGGAGTTGTGCACAGGGCCGGACGGGAGGTCACCGACGGTTGTCACCGGACCCGGCTGCGCAGGGACGTGAGCAGGTAGGCGCAGAGCAGAGCGGTCACGGACAACGCGAGCGCGCTGCCCACGGGTTGGGCCACGACCCGCAGCAGGACGGCCACGTACTGCTCCCCGCCGAAGGGCCACTGCGTCAGCAGAACCTCACGGACCCGCATCGGAAATCCGGCGGCGGTCCGCACGGACGGGCCGTCCCAGACCCTGTGTACGAGGGGGACGACGGCGACAGGAACGGCGACCACCGCGGCGAGCCCGGCCGTGGTGGACCGGAACAGGCCCGCCGCGAGGACACCCGCCCAGGAGCACCCGACGACCAGCCCGGCCCAACCTGCGGTCAGGGGCAGCCAGTCGGCGGGAACCTGTGCGATCTCTCGTCCGTAGAACAGATGGAGCACCTCGGTGTTCCAGGCCACGGTGAGGGCGGCCAGGAGCAGCGCGGTCGCCGCGGAGACGAGGAGTTTGGCGGTCAGCAGCCCCAGCCGGCGGGGCACGGTGCCGCGGTCCGCCGCCAGGGCGGGGTGGCGGAACTCGTCGCCGAAGGCGAGCGCGCCGAGCAGTCCCGCGCCGAGCGCCGCAGGCGGCAGGGGCAGTTCCCGCGGCCAGGCGGCGAGCAGCCGCGGCTGGGGGGTGTGCCCGGTGCGGGCGGACACCACGGCCGTGACGGCGGAGACGAGGAGCACGGCGGCCCCCGTGCGCAACACCGTGCCGATGCCGGCCGTGCGACGCAGCTCGTAGCGGAGCGGACGCAGAGGGCTCGGGGCGGAGCGGACGCAGATGGGGGGCGGAAGTGGGGAGCCAGCCGCCCTGCGGGAGCCGGCGTCACCGGGGATGAGGCCGGAGCGCGGGGCGGCCGGGGATGCGGCCGGGGTCCGGGATGCGGCCGGGGACGCCGGCGGGGCGCCGGCCCCGGGGGGTGGAGGGGCGGGAGCGAGGCCCGGGTGGTCTTCCGGTGGCGAGGGTGGCTCGGCGACGTTCGCGCAGGCATCGCCGGTCTGATGCTCGGTGGTGGGTTCTTCCGCCTCGTCCCGGCGGGCCGTGTCCCGGCCGACCGCGTCGCAACCCCGAGCCTCGGATGCGAGCCGATCCGCGGCGGCCCGGGGCTCCTGGGTTGCGCGCGCCTCGTGCATCGCTCCGTGCGCCTCGGAGGACGCATGTGCGTCAGGGGGCTCAGAGGTCCCATGCGCCTCATATGCATCGGGCGCTTCAAAGGCCCCGTTCAACGCTTCAAGAGCCCCGTTCACATCATGCACCCCAGAGGCCGCTGGCATGTCATGCGCCTCGGAGGATTCCGGCGTCACCGGCGCCTCCGCACCCCCCGGGCCCATGTCGCCCACCTCGTCGGCCAGTTGGTGTACGAGAATGCCGTGCCGGAAGGCGGTCTCGCCGATGTCGGCGCAGGTGCTGCCGTACACGGAGAGCCGGTTGCCGCCCTCTCGCACGACCTCGACGGAACGCCGGTCGGTGCGGGCCTCCTTGGTGAGGAGCGCGGCCAGGCGGGCGGCGTGCGGGGTGCGGACCGCGACGCGGGGGCGCAGCCGGGTGCGGGAGAAGTCCCCGGCCTCCTGGTCGGCGACGACTCTGCCCTGCTCCAGCGTGACGACCCGGTCGGCGGTGCGCGCGGCCTCCTTGGGGTCCGCGGTGGCGAAGAGAACCGCGCCGCCCTGGGAGGCGTACGCCCGCAGGGTACCGTGCAGCCAACGGCTCTCCCGGACGGAGAGCTCACCGGCGGGATCGTCCAGGACGAGGGTGTGCGGGTCGGCCAGCAGGGCGCAGCCCAGGCCGAGGCGGCGGTCCATGCCGCGGGAGAGCGTACCGAGGCGTTCGTCGCGCAGGCCGGCGAGCCCGACGGTCTCCAGGACCTCGTCCGCGCGCCGGACCGGCACCCCGCTCGCCGCGCACAGCATGCGCAGATGGCCCCGGACCGTGCGGGCGGGATGCCCCGGCACATCGCCCAGCAGGACGCCGACCTCGCGGGACGGGTGTGCGATGCGGTGCAGGGGGCGGCCACGGAAGTGGGTGATGCCACGGCCCGGTTGGAGTTCGAGCATGAGTCTGAGCGCCGTGGTCTTTCCGGCGCCCGGTGCTCCGAGCAGCGCGGTGACGCAGCCCGCCCGTGCCTCGAACGAGACGTCGTCGACAGCGGGCGGAACCTCTTTGCGGGGGTTGCTGGTCAGTCCGAAGGCCTCGATCACCCGAAGCAAGATAGCGCGGTATGTCGGTTTTTTCGGTCACCACAGGGCCTCGGATCGATGGTCCTGCGGTGCTGCCGCCCGATCCTGCGGGTTGCCCTGAAGGCACCCCGCGTCACACTTCGGGGCGCAGCATCGGGGGGTTGAGGAGGGTGGCTCCGCCGGCCCGGAAGAGCTGGGCGGGGCGGCCGCCCTGGCGGGTCGTGGTGCCGCCGGTCGGGACGAGGAAGCCCGGTGTGCCCGTGACCTTACGGTGGAAGTTGCGCGGGTCGAGCGCCACGCCCCAGACCGCCTCGTACACCCGGCGCAGCTCGCCGACGGTGAACTCGGGCGGGCAGAAGGCCGTGGCCAGCGACGAGTACTCGATCTTGGAGCGGGCTCGCTCGACCCCGTCGGCCAGGATCAGGGCGTGGTCGAAGGCGAGTGGTGCCGGCGCCTCGCCGTCGCGGCCGTAGCCGGCCTGCTCCAGCAGCTCCTCGACGGGGGCCCATCGGGCGTTGCTGGCGTCACCGCCGGCCCGCGGCGCCGGCAGGTCGGGTGCGAGGGCGAGATGGGCGACGCTGACCACGCGCATCCGGGGGTCGCGCTCGGGGTCGCCGTAGGTCGCGAGCTGCTCGAGATGAGCGCCGTTGTCGTGGGCGGGTGCGGCGGGGTCGTGGACGCGCAGCCCGGTCTCCTCGGCCAGTTCCCGTGCCGCCGCCTGTGCCAGATCCTCGTCGGCCCGTACGAAACCGCCGGGCAGGGCCCAGCGGCCCTGGAACGGCGGTTCGCCCCTGCGCACCGCCAGCGCGCACAGCGCATGGCGGCGTACGGTCAGTACGACCAGGTCCACGGTCACGGCGAAGGGCGGAAAGGCTGACGGGTCGTAGGGCATGCCGCGATCATAGTCGTCTGCCTGACGATAAACACGTCCTTGTCCCGTCGCATCGGCGGCTGGTCCACTGCGGAGCGGCATGCGCTCTCCAGCCCCTTCCCGGCGGTCGTGCGGCGGGGTGTCATGCCAGGTCACGCCCCCAGCTGCAGTCCGGCCCCGGCCTCCTCGACCATGGCCAGTCCGAGCCGGCTGATCCGTACCGAGAAGGGGGCGCCCGCGATCCTCAGCCCCGTCAGACCGATCTCGCCGAGGGGTGCGGTGCGCACCGGGCGCAGGGTGACCGTCCCGGCGGGAGTGTCGGGGCGGATCCCCGCGAGTGTGGTCAGCAGCAGGACTCCGGCTGCCGCCGCGGTGGCCGCGGGCCGGCAGGCGGCGGGGTGCGGCAGGGGGGCGCTGCCCTCAGTGCGCTGCTCCCCCGCGTACATCTCCGGCAGCCGCTGGCCGAGGGCGTCGGCTGCGGCCAGCACGCCCCGCAGCAGGGAACTCGCCTCCTTCTCATGGTCGATGGCGGCGAGGCCCGCCACGGCGACCGCCGTCTCATGCACCCTTACGGCACCGGAGCGATGGCCGAAGGGGTTGTGCCCGGCCTCGTTGCGGGCGAGCGAGCGCAGTCCCCAGCCGGAGTCCAGGGCCGGGCCGCCCAGCAGTCGCGCCAGTTGGTCGGTCTGCGCCTTGTCCAGGAGCCCCGGCGCGTGGGTGCCTCCGCCGAGCAGCCCGGTGTCGAGGAGATGGGCCGCGGCGGCGCCGAGGCGCGGTACGAGGCGCCCGTCGGGTGCGCGGGCGGCCGCGGGCCGGCCTCCGCCCAGGTCCTCGGCCCAGAAGTCCTGCCGGAACGCCGCTCGCAGCTGCTCGGCCCACTGCCGCAGCTCGGCGCCACCGGGCCGGCCGCAGGCGTCGAGCAGATCGGCGCCGAGCAGCGCGGCACGGTGCGCATGTGCCTGGGTCTCACAGCGGGCCGGGCCGCCGGGCTGCGGGTCGGGCAGGTACGGGCCGTCGCCCGCGGTGTTCCGCAGCCACGTCAGACAGCGTTCGGCGGCCGGGAGCAGTCGCTCCGTGTCGGGGTCGGGCAGTCCCCAGCGGCGGGCCTCGGCGAGCAGTACGGGGAAGAGCAGGGTGGCCTCCGTTCCGGTGCAGCACGGTGGAAGGTGGGGGCCAGCGTCGCGGAGCGGCCCGGGGATCATGCCGGACCGCGGTCCGCCGCGGGGGAGTTGGGTACGCGCGAGGGCACGCAGCGTCCCGGTGGCGACACCCGTGCCCAGGGGCAGCGCCATCCTGGCCGCGGCGAGTGCCTCGGCGGGGGCGAGGCCGCAGCGCCAGGGTGCGCCGGCCGCGAGATGCACGTCGCCGGGCCTGGCCGGGTCGCGCAGCAGCAGTGCCCGGAGGTCCTCGATGCTCGTCCGCAGCAGCGCGGAGACCCGGGGGTCGTCGCCGGTCGCCTGCACCGGGGACAGCGGGCTGGTGGCCGCCCGGCCCACCGGACGGACCGGTCCCGCCCCGTCCGGGCGCACCCGCAGCTCCAGGCCGGCGCTGCCCCCCGGGGGCAGATCGAACTCCCACCGCAGCAGACCCGCCGAGGCCACCGCGTCGGTGGGCGGCGGCTCGGCCGTGACCGACGCGGCCCCGGCACCACTGGTCCAGCGCAATCCCGCGTCGTGGACACCGGCGGGCAGATCCGCCCCCGCACCGCCGACGGCGATGGCACCGAGGTCGGCCAGATCCGTACCGAGGTCCAGCTCGACCGGCAGGCGGAGGGGGCGGGCGGCCCAGCTGTGCAGGGTGATCCGCTCCGTGCCGTCCGCATGGCGGGTCCGCTCCACCACGACCTCCGGGTCGGGTCCCGGCGCGAGGGACACCCTCAGCGTCCCGACGAACCGCGCGCGGTCCGCGGCGGTCATCCGGGCCTGCACCGCGAGCGGCTCCCGACCGGCCACCCGCAGCCGGCACCGGGAGAGCAGGCGCCGCCCCGAACGGTAGAACCCTTCCAGGCCCCGCCCGGTCAGCTGCCCCTGGTCCGTGGAGACGACCAGCCCCGGCAGCGCGACGCAGATCAGACCGGTGTGAGTGGGCGGCAGATCGACCGGCCGTCGGCCCCCGGACTGCGGGGCGCTCCGGGGAGCGGCCGACGCGGCTCTTCTGCTTCCGGGACTGCTTCGCCCCGCGGCGGAGGGCGGATTCGGCTGAGACATGGGCTGGCTTCCTCTGTGCTCGATCCGCCGGGCGGTGTGGTGGTCGCGGCGGGTGCAGGACGGGCCGGTGCGCGCCCCCGGACTTGCCGGGGTCCGGGCGGCACGCCTTGTCCCGGCGCTCCGCCACTCAGGTGAACGGCCCGGCCGTCGTCCGGGTCACGGCCGTGCGCGGGCAGAGGCACGGTCCGGGTGTGCTGTCCCGGGACGTTGGTGACACGCCCGCAGCCGGACCCCGGGGTGCCGCTCACCCCGGTCCGTCGCCTCCCCGGCCACGGTCGTCTCCCCGGTACGGGTCGCCTCCGGTGGCGGTCGGCCTGCGTACGGCGCGCCCGCCCGCCGCCGACGCCCTGCTCCTCGACTGCGCACGACCCGGCCGTGCGCTGCCGGGCCGCTCCTGCCCGGCCGGGCTGCCTGGATGCGCTCCGGCGGCGCCCGGACCGCGCTCCAGCGCACCGGCACGGCGCGCTCCGGCGTCGGCCGATGCCCGGGAACGGGTACGGCGGCGGTGATGGGCCCGGGCGTCCGGTGCGGCTGCGGATGCTCCCCCTTCCATGCGGTCGGCGCCTTCCGTGCCGGGCTCCGCACCCATCCGGTCGCCGCGCTCCGCGCGCAGGCACCGACGGATCGACTCGGGATCGAGCCCTTCGTTGCACGCCTGGTGCAGGAGACGGGCGAACAGGTAATCCGGGTCGGCGCCGATCGCCATCGCCAGCGCCTCCCGGGCCTCCAGCTCGTCACCGGTGGACCAGGCGACCCAGCCTGCGAGGGTGAGCGGCGGTGCCGCATGCTCGCCGTACGGTCCGACGCAGCGCCGGGCGAGGGCGCGCCACAGCCGCAGGGCGGGGCCGGCCTCCTCGCCCTCCATCCACGCTGCCGCCCGGTCCCGGGTGGTGCGGTCCTGGAGGCCGAGGATCAGGGCGGCGGCCTCGTCATGGCCGAGCAGGGCGTCGTCACGGAGGTCGGCCGGGGCCGTGCCGGACACCGGCGACGCGTCGGCCAGACGGTGCATGACCCGCTTCGCCAGATCCAGCGTCTCCCGAGCCACTTCCCCACGACCGGGCTCGTCGAGGATCCGGGGGACCAGTGACAGTCCGGCGGTGTCGAGGGCGGCCTCCTGCTCGACGGCGGCGTCGCCCTCCCAGGGGAGGAGCCGGGCGTGCAGGTCGCGCAGCGTGCCGGGCGCCCGGATGCCGGCGTATGCGGCGGCGGCGGCGAGCACCGAGGTGCCGGGCGGTCCCATGGGGGTCCCCCCGGCCGGGCAGCAGGTGCGGTCGTCACAGCAGTAGGACCAGAAGCAGCCGTCCGAGAGGCACAGTGCTTCGACCACGGGCACGTCCAGGGCGCCGCACTCGACGCGCAGTTTCTGGGCGAGTGGGCGCAGCCGCTCCATGACCTGGCGGCCGGACTCGCCCCGTCCCGGTTCCTGGCAGAGATAGGCGACCATCTGCTCGGGCCGGGCGCCCCGGCGCTCGCTGCCGGTCACCAGGCCGTGGGCCAGTTGCCGGGCCGCGGCCGGCCAGTCGTCCGCGTGGGCGGGGATCCCGAGGCGGGCCCGGCCGCCGAAGCGTCCGCGCCCGTCCCGGTCGCGGAGGGCGACCAGGACGATGCTGTCCTCGGGGCGATAGCCCAGCAGGTAGGGCAGGGCGTCGGCCAGCTCGGCCGGGGTGCGCAGGGTGACCTGCTGCTCGTCACCGCGTCCTTCTCGGGGCGCCGGGGCCGGCTGCGTCGGCCGGGCGCGCCGGGTGATGTCGCCGTTCCCGGAGGATCCTGTGGTGCCGCTGTCGTTCGTCATGGCCCGACGATCTCGCGGAATGTCATCCTCCGGTTGCCCCTGTGGAAAACTCTGGTCAGGGTCACGTCACCCTTCGTCGGCACTCACCACTCGCCCGCACGGTGTCAGTGCCGTCCTGTTTGATGGAACGCATGGAGCACACGAGCAATGCGGATCTTCGGACGGCCGCCGACACGGTCCTGGCACGCCTGGTCGGGGATGCCTCCGGGGCCGCCCGGCTGCGCGAGGACCAGTGGCGGGCGATCGAGGCCCTCGTCGCCGAGCGCCGGCGAGCCCTGGTGGTCCAGCGCACGGGATGGGGCAAGTCGGCGGTCTACTTCGTCGCCACGGCGCTGCAGCGGGCCCGGGGCGGCGGCCCCACGGTGATCGTCTCCCCACTGCTCGCGCTGATGCGCAATCAGGTCGGGGCCGCGGCCCGGGCCGGCATCCGTGCACGGACCATCAACTCCTCCAACACCGAAGAGTGGGAGGCGGTCCAGGACGAGATCGCCGCGGGCGAGGTCGACGTGCTGCTGGTCAGTCCGGAGCGGCTCAACAACCCCGACTTCCGCGATCAGGTGCTCCCGAAGCTCGCCGCCGCGACCGGTCTCCTCGTGGTCGACGAGGCACACTGCATCTCCGACTGGGGCCACGACTTCCGCCCCGACTACCGTCGGCTGCGCACGATGCTGGCGGACCTCCCACCCGGCGTGCCCGTGCTGGCCACCACCGCCACCGCCAATGCCCGGGTGACCGCCGACGTCGCGGAGCAGCTCGGTACGGGCGGCGGCTCCGACGCCCTGGTACTGCGCGGGCCGCTGGACCGGGGCAGCCTGAGCCTGAGCGTGCTCCGGCTGCCGGACGCCCCCGCCCGGATGGCCTGGCTCGCCGACCACCTCGACGAGCTGCCGGGGTCGGGCATCGTCTACACCCTCACCGTAGCCGCCGCCGAGGAGGTCACCGCCCACCTCCGGCGCCGCGGGCACACCGTCGCCGCGTACACGGGCAAGACGGAGAACGCCGACCGGCAGCAGGCCGAGGAGGACCTGCTCGCCAACCGGGTCAAGGCCCTGGTCGCCACCTCGGCGCTCGGCATGGGCTTCGACAAGCCGGACCTGGGCTTCGTGGTGCACCTGGGCTCCCCCTCCTCCCCCATCGCCTACTACCAGCAGGTGGGGCGCGCCGGGCGAGGTGTGGCGCATGCCGAGGTGCTCCTGCTGCCGGGCCGCGAGGACGAGGCGATCTGGGAGTACTTCGCGTCTCTGGCCTTCCCCTCCGAGGAGTTGGTGCGCCGCACTCTCGACATCCTCGCGCGCGCGGAGCGGCCCCTGTCGTTGCCGGCTCTGGAGCCCCTGGTCGAGCTCCGCCGGTCCCGGCTCGAGACCATGCTCAAGGTCCTCGACGTGGACGGTGCGGTGCGGCGGGTCAAGGGCGGCTGGACCGCGACCGGGCAGCCCTGGGCCTACGACGCCGAGCGGTACGCCTGGGTGGCCCGGCAGCGGAAGGCCGAGCAGCAGGCGATGCGCGAGTACGCGTCGACGGCGGACTGCCGCATGGAGTTCCTGCAGCGCCTGCTGGACGACGAGGGCGCCAAGCCCTGCGGCCGCTGCGACAACTGCGCGGGCCCGCGTTTCACCGAAGAGACCTCCGCAGGCGCCCTCGACGCGGCACGCGCCGACCTGGGCCGGGCCGGTGTCGAGGTGGAGCCGCGCCGGATGTGGCCGACCGGTCTCCCGGCGATCGGCATCGACCTCAAGGGGCGTATCCCTCCGGCCGAACAGGCCGGTCACGGCCGGGCTCTGGGGCGCCTGTCCGACATCGGCTGGGGCAACCGGCTGCGGCCGATGCTGGCACCCCACGCCCCCGACGGCCCCGTGCCGGACGACGTCGCCCAGGCGGTCGTGGGGGTGCTGGCCGACTGGGCGAAGGAGCCTGGCGGCTGGGCGCCCGGGGCGCCGGACGGCCGGGCGCGGCCCGTCGGCGTGGTCACAGTCGCCTCGCAGAGCCGGCCGCTGCTGATCCGGTCCGTCGGCGAGCGGATCGCCGAGATCGGCCGGCTGCCGCTGCTGGGCACGGTCGAGTGCGCGGGCGACGCGGCGCGCGGCTCCCGCAGCAACAGCGCCCAGCGGCTGAAGTCGCTCGACGGTGCGCTGTCCGTGCCACCCGCGCTGGCGTCCGCGCTCGCCGAGCAACCGGGCCCGGTGCTCCTCGTGGACGACTTCACCGAGACCGGCTGGACTCTGGCGGTCGCCGCACGGCTGCTCCGGCGAGCCGGCGCCCAGGACGTGCTGCCGCTGGTCCTGGCCGTGCAGAGCTGATCGCTTCCGGCCATCACCACACTCCGGACCACCGCCCGCTGGACGGCACGGGCCCCGATCGCGTACGAACGTGTCGGGCCCGCGTGACCTGTGCGTCGGGGGATGCGGCACCGGGCAGGGATATAGGACGTGCATCGTCAGATATCGGTCCGCCGTTCCAATTGCTCGTTGCCGCATCCCGGTTCCGCAGGAAGAATTGGGTTCCGCTCCCCGCACGGCTCGTCCGTGATCCGGTAGGGCTTCGCTGCGGTGCGCGCTCCCCCGAATCCGACCCCGCCCGCAGTATGGGCGCGTAGCCGAAGGGAGGAACGTGACCTTCGGACTCGCTCCGTCCTCAGCGGCATCGTTGTCGCCGTCCGCGGCATCCGCCGGCCGCGTGCTCGAACCGGCGGAGTGGACCGCCGCCGGGATCCCGCTGCTGCGCAATCCCCGGGAGGTCGTCAGCGGACTGCACTCCCGGCACCGGCCCCGTTCGGCCACCGCCGTGGTGGCGGTCCTCGACCCCGACGAACGGCTGTGCGCCAGCGCCTCGTTCACCAGCCGCTCCGCCCGAGCCGACGGCTGGCTGTTCCGCAACGCCCTGCTCGCACAGCTCCGCCGGGTCATCCCGCACGATCTGCGGCGCCGTACACCGGTGCGCACCGCTGTGCTGCTCTACTGCCGCGACGGCGACGCACGTTGGACCGAGGAGGACGGCGCGTGGATGTGGGGCCTGCGGGACGCCTGCACCCTGCACGGACTGCGTTGCGGGGCGTACATCACCCTGACCCGTGACGGCTGGCAGGTGCTCGGCGAGGGCCGTGGCGGCCGACGCCCGAACACGGCATCGGCACCGGAGCAGTTCGCCACGGCTGGGGCCTCACCTGCACCACCGCGCACCGGCGGCGCCCCGTCCGAGGTACTGCGCCGGGCCGCCGCCCGCTGACCGACCGGCGACGCCCTCCGAGGCACCGTCCGGCCAGTACACCGTCTCCGGCAGCACATCCGGCGTCCCCGGCAGCAGGTCCGGCGTCTCCGGCAGCATGTCCGCCGCCCGGCCGCCGCACGGCCGGTCGACCGCCTTGGGCGCACGGCCAGGCGCGCACCAGCGGCACCCCGCACCCACGCCACGTGCGGCGCCGCCATCGACGCTCCGGCCGTTCCCGTTTCCCGTTCCCGATCCCCCGGTCGCTCCCGGTCCGGTCGCTCCGGGTCCGGCCCGTCCGCGGAAACAGCCGGGCACACGGCGACGAACGCCGAGGCCCCGCAGCATGCCGGCGGACCGGCCTCGGGCACGCCAAGAACGCCACCGCGCCCGTGGCCGCGCGGTGGCAACGCACCGCACCCCGACGCCCGCCGGAGGCGGCGGCGTCGGTCAGACGCCCGCGCCCAGCACCAAGTTGATGCGCTCCGGATCGCCGCAGACGATCAGCAGGGCACCGGCCCGGGCGTGCGCCAGGGACAGCGCGGTGGAGGCAGCGGCCTCGGACCCGCCGTTGAGCGCGACGACGACCACGGGTCGGGCCCCGGCACGATCGGCGACGGCGGCTTCCGCGTAGAAGACGTCGTCGCCCGCGTCGTGCTGAGCCCAGTAGGCGGTCTCGCCGAAGGACAGTTCGTGGGCGGCCCATGGGTGCGGTTCGCCGGTGGTGAGCACCAGCACGTCACCAGGGCCACGACCGGAGTCCAGCAGCAGGTCCACGGCCTCGTCGGCGGCGTCGAGCGCACCGTCGACCGAGGCGGGGATCAGCTGGATCTGCGGGGTGGCCGAGGCGCCGCCCGCGGCCGGGGCCGACGGTTTGGGCTTCGGCGCAGCCGTGTCGCGGGGCGTGCGCTGCGTCGGAGGCGCGGCCCGGTGCTGACCGGGACGGCCGGGACGCGGCGGAGCCGCGGGACGGGGGCCGGGTACGGGGCGGGGGGTCGGCGCGCTGCGGCCGCTGGCCGGAGTGGCGCGGGGACCCTGGGCACTCTCGTGAATCTGAGGCTCCTCGGGAATGAGAGGCATGGGCTGATATTTATCAAACGTGGGTGCGGCCCGCATCGGCGGGTGGCACATACGTGCGAGCGGAACCGTCAGAAACCGAAACCGAGCTGGCCCTCGATTTCCGGAACGCTTCCCTCCGCCCAGTTGCGGACCTTCTTGAGATGCCGCCACTGGGGCAGCGCATCAAGATACGCCCACGACAACCGGTGGAACGGGGTGGGTCCCCGCTCCGCCAGTGCGGCCTTGTGGACGGGCGACGGATACCCGGCGTTGTCCGCAAAACCGAAGTCTGCATGGTCGATACCCAGTTCGGCCATCATTTTGTCGCGCTGGACCTTGGCGATCACCGAGGCCGCCGCGACCGCCACACACGACCGGTCGCCCTTGATCACCGTACGGACCCGCCAAGGCGCCCCGAGATAGTCGTGCTTGCCGTCGAGGATGACGGCATCCGGCCGTACCGGCAGCGTCTCCAGGGCGCGCCCCGCCGCGAGGCGCAGCGCGGCCGTCATCCCCAGATCGTCGATCTCCTCGGGAGAGGCGTGACCCAGGGCGTACGACGTCACCCACGCCCGCAGCTCCGCTGCGAGTTCGGTACGCCGTTTGACGGTGAGCAGCTTGGAGTCGGTGAGCCCGACGGGGGGCCGCCGCAACCCGGTGACCGCGGCGCAGACGGTGACGGGCCCGGCCCAGGCACCACGCCCCACCTCGTCGACGCCGGCAATGACCTTCGCTCCGGTCGTGGCGCGGAGTGAGCGCTCGACGGTGTGAGTAGGCGGTTCGTACGGCATGGCGCCCTTAGCGTACGCCGCCGCCCCCGGGCTTCGACACCCCGGTTCCCCTTGTGGCACGGGAAGGGCCGCGGACCGCCGTCAGGTGCCGTCCGGCCGCAGCAGCGGGACCATCAACCGGTCGATCATCTCCTCCAGATCCGAGTCCGGCCATTCACTACCGCAAACTTTTGAGCGGTACATCATCATGGCCGGAATCGCATCGAAGACATAGTCGTTCGCCGCATCAGGGCGCACCTCACCTCGCGCTATTCCCCGGGCGAGAACCTCGCGCAGCATGTGAAGCGTCGGCTCGACGACCCCCCGCAGGATCACTCCATGAAAGCGCTCCGCCTGCAGATTGTCACACTCGTGAATCACCGATCGCACGGCGAATCCGGAGCGGGAGAACATCGCGTCGCGCGCCCGGCGGCACAGCGCCAGCAGATCCTCGCGCACGCCGCCCAGGTCGGGCACCGTGTCGAAGCTCGGCAGCCCGGACCGCAAAGCATCCGCGACGAGCTCCTCCTTGGACGGCCAGCGGCGGTAGACCGCAGCCTTGCCGGTCTGCGCACCGGCCGCCACACCCTCCATCGTCAGGCCGCTCCAGCCGACGGTACTGAGCTGCTCCAGCGCGGCGTCGAGGATCGCACGTTCGAGCACCGCACCGCGACGACGGGAGGCCGACTGAGCGGAGGCGGCCTCCCCGTGCGAAGTAACCATGGGGCTGTCTCCAGAGGCGAAGAGAGCGGACGTTCCGGGGGCGAGCGAGGCGCCGCGCGGCCCCAACTGGGGGACGGGCCACGGAAAGGCACCACAAGTGAACGCTTGCGTTCACTGTTGGGCTGTCACTACGGTACGGAGGGCAGTGAACGCAAGCGTTCACTAAGGCATTCGTGGGGGACCCATTGTGACTACCTCTCCGTTGATCGAACACGACAAGCCAGGTGCGGCCCGCCGGGCGGGGCGTCCCGGCATCGCACTCACCGTCATCGCGGCCTGCCAACTCATGGTGGTACTCGACGCGACGATTGTGAACATCGCGCTCCCGCACATTCAAGACGCGCTCCGGTTCAGCACCACCGACCTGACGTGGGTGGTCAGCGCCTACACGCTGACCTTCGGCGGACTGCTGCTGCTCGGCGGCCGGGCCGGTGACATCCTCGGCCGGCGACGCGTCTTCATGACCGGCATCCTGGTCTTCACCCTGGCCTCGCTGCTCGGCGGCTTCGCCCAGGAACCCTGGCAGTTGCTGGCCGCACGCATCCTGCAGGGCATCGGCGGCGCCGTCGCGTCCCCCACATCGCTGGCACTCATCACCACCACGTTCCCCGAAGGGCCGGAACGGAACCGCGCCTTCGGCGTCTTCGCCGCGGTGTCTGCGGGCGGCGGGGCCATCGGCCTCCTCGCGGGCGGCATGCTCACCGAGTGGCTCGACTGGCGGTGGGTGCTCTTCGTCAACGTGCCCATCGGCGTCCTGATCGCCGTACTGACGCCGCTGTACATCAGCGAGTCGGAGCGCCACTCCGGCCGCTTCGACATCGCCGGTGCGGTGACCTCGACCGCCGGCATGGCCTCGCTCGTGTACGGATTCATCCGGGCGGCGGAAGAGGGCTGGCGCGACAACCTGACCATCGCCTCCTTCGTGGCCGCCGCGGTACTGCTGCTGGCCTTCGTGCTGATCGAGTCCCGCGCCAAGGAACCGATCACCCCGCTGAGGATGTTCGCCGACCGGAACCGCTCCGGGACGTATGTGATCATGCTGTGTCTGGCCGCAGCGATGTTCGGCATGTTCTTCTACATCGTCCTCTTCGTCCAGAACGTGCTGGGCTACAGCCCGATCCAGGCGGGCCTCGCCTTCCTGCCGGTCACGGTGGTGATCGCGCTCGGCGCCGGCCTGTCGCAGCGGCTCCTGCCGGTCTTCGGTCCGAAGCCCTTCATGCTCGTGGGCTCCGCCCTCGCCGCGGCCGGACTCGCCTGGCAGGCCCTGATCAGCTCGGACAGCTCCTATGCCGGCGGGATTCTCGGTCCCATGCTGGTCTTCGGTTTCGGCATGGGGCTGAACTTCGTGACCCTGACGCTCACCGCGGTCTCCGGTGTCGCCCAGCACGAGGCCGGGGCGGCCTCCGGGCTGCTCAACGCGACACAGCAGGTCGGCGGCTCCATCGGGCTGGCCATCCTGACCACGGTGTTCGGCACGGCCGGGCGGGACGAGACGGAGAAGCAGCTGCCGGGCTTCCTCACCGGCAGTTCGCCGGAGCAGCAGGCGGAGTTCTCCAGGACGCAGCAGCTTCCCGCACCCTGGGGGCACGAGGTACTGGCACAGGGCATCTCCGCCGCCTTCGTCCCGGCCGCCGCGATGTCCGTGGTCGCCCTGGCCACGGCCTGGCTGGTGATCAGGGTCCGCAAGAGCGATCTGGAGGCCCTCTCCGGCTCCGCCGGTCCGGGTGTCGGCTGAACGCAACACCGTGGGAGCCGGACGGCACTCGCAGGCAGGCGTCAAGGGCGGCTGCCTGCGGCCACCGCTCCGGCCCGCACGAACAGACCCGAGCGGCCTGCAGGGGGCGCCGAAGAGCACCGGCCCGATGGCGGCCCTCACCACGATGAACGAGACGACGGCGAGCGACACGACGCGAAGCGGTACGCCGACAAGGTCCGCGGCGGACGGCAGCAGCACGAACGTCTTGGCAACCGGGACGAGCAGGCTCTCCATGACCGTCCAACGCCTGGCCGGTCACGCAGAGTTCCCATCCGGCACGGAGAGTTTCGGAAAGGTTCAGGGCGATGCGGGCGCCCAGTCCGGCAGCGCCTCCGTCCGCCCGGTCCACTCGGCGGGCGGTGCCCCCGCCTTGCCGGCGGCGATCACCCCGCCCACGATGGCGCAGGTGGTGTCGATGTCGCCGCCGACCTGGGCGGTCGCCCAGAAACCCCTCTCGTAGTCGCCGAGGGCCCGCGCGGCCGACCAGAGCGCGAAGGGCACGGTGTCATGCGCGGTCGTGCGCCGACCGCAGCCCAGTACCGCTGCGACCGTGGCCCCGTCGCCGTAGTCGAGCATGTCCCGGGCCCGCCGGAGCCCCGCGCCCACCGCGCTCTTCTTGGGCACCAGCGCGATCACTCCGTCCAGCAGCGCGTCGGCGCCCGGGGGCCCGCCGGGGGCAGCGGCCAGGGCGGCGGCAGCAGCCACCGCCATCGCGCCCATCACCGCCTCCCGGTGCTGGTGGGTGGGGTAGGCGGAGATCTCGGCCTGGTGGGCGGCCTGCTCGGGATCGTCCGCGTACCACGCGCCCAGCGGGGCGATCCGCATCGCGGCGCCGTTGCCCCAGGAGCCCTGGCCGTTGAAGAGCGCGGAGGCGAGCTCCCGCCAGTCGCCGCCCTCCCGGACCAGCCGCAACAGGCGGTCGACCGCGGGGCCGTAACCGCGGTCGAAGTCGTGGTACTCGGCGAAGGAACGCGCCAGGGCGTCCTGGTCGATGCGCCGGTGGGCGACGAGCACGGAGACGACGGAGCACGCCATCTCGGTGTCGTCGGTCCACTGCCAGGGCCCCGGTGGCAGCTCGCGGCGCTTGAGCAGCGGATAGTGCGCGGGCACGAAGAACTGCGAGCCCAGCGCGTCACCCACGGAGAGTCCGCGCAGGCTGGCCAAGGCGCGCTCCAGGCGCCCGTCGGGTGCGGGGTGTGCGGTCATCGCTCTGCCACTCTATCCGGTGATCCCGTACGGTTCCGGATCTCGCCAGCGGTCGAACGGCCGGTCAAGGGTGTACTTGCCGTCCTCACCGAGAACGAGCATCCGTACCTCGCCGTTCCCCGGGTTCGACAGCGACTCGAACTCGGCGACCGTCCAGTGGAACCACCGCATGCAGAACAGCCGCATCGCCAGGCCGTGGGTCACCAGCAGGACGTTCGGCGGATGGTCGGGGGCCTCGAAGCTGCGGAAGAGGCTCTCCAGAAAGTTCCCGACCCGGTCGTAGACGTCGGCACCGGACTCGCCCTGGGCGAAGCGGTAGAAGAAGTGACCGTAGGCGTCCCGGTACGCCTTCTGCAGGCGCACGTCCTCCTGGTCCTGCCAGTTCCCCCAGTCCTGCTCGCGCAGCCGGGGCTCCTCGCGCACACGGATGAGTCCCGGGTCGAGCCGGAAGGCGCGCAGCGTCTCGTGGGTCCGCCGATAGGGGGAGACATAGACGCTGACGCGCTCGCCCCCGAACGCCTCACGCAGTGCCGTGCCGGTCCTCGCGGCCTGCCGCCGCCCCCGCTCGGTCAGCGCCAGCGCGTGGTCGGGCTCGCGCTCGTACACGGAGTCATCGACGTTGCCGGTCGACTCGCCGTGCCGGACAAGAACGATGCGCCGTGGTCGTGCCATGCCAGCACCCTAGATCGGACACACCACGGCCGAGCACCCGCACCGGCGCCGTACGGCGTATGTCACATACGCCCCCTACGTCCCGCACGCGTCCGGGCCCTGCGAGCCCGCCGGACGTCGCGTTCACACCGTCCAGGAGGGCTCCAGCTCCACGATGTCCCCCGTCAGCGCCGCGATGTCGGCCTCCGTCTGGGCACGCAGGGCAAGCCGCTCCACCCGTTCGGTGCGGTATTTGCCGTGTTCGGCGGACGACTGCCACATCGACAGCACCAGGTACCCGTGCCCGGGCGCCTCTCCGAACAGGCCCCGGACCATGCCGGGCGAACCGGCCATCGCGGGATTCCAGACCTTCTCCTGCATCAGCACGAAGTGCTCGGCCCGTTCCTCGCGGACCCGGCAGAGCGCCACACGCAGCAGATCGGCGTCGGTGAAGCGCGGTTCGAATCCGGTCTTGACGTCGAAGCGGTGGTCGAACAGACGGGCCTGCGCGTCTTTGAAGGTGCCGGACTGGGCCGCGGCGAGCCGGTCGTGGGACCGTGCCATGAACGAGTCGTAGAAGGCCCGGCTCTCCCAGAAGGCGAAGACATGGGCCACGCCCGGCCGCCCGCGGCTCCAGCCTCCGCCCTGCCCGCGAAATCCCGGCTCCCCCGGAAGCCCCGCCCACTTTCGCTGTCCCCGCTCGAACCCACGGCGGTCCACCACGGTGCAGCGAATCCACTTGACCAGCACCGCGCCATGGTAAGGCCACCGGGCGTGGCCCCGGTCACTCTCCTGCGGACGCACTCCCACGTCCGCCCCCACCCGCGTGGCAGGATGGACAACCGGCCGTCACCGCTCGCCAGTTGTGGTGACGAGCGGGGCGGAGCAGCGGGAAGGGGAAAGTTCGTGAACGGCCTCAGCAAGGGGATCCGCAAGGTCGAGGTCGCACTGCGGTGGGACCCGAGTCCCGCCGGGCAGCCGCCCTGCGACCTGGATCTGGTCGCCGGGACGTACCCGGCGGGCGACCCGTACGGCGATCCGGCCTATGTCGTGCACTTCGACAGCCGCTCCCCCGACGGCACCATCTATCTCAACCGGGACAGCAAGGACGGCAAGGGCTTCGGCTTCGACGAGGTCATGACGCTGGAGCTGGAGCGACTGGACCCGCGGTACGCGCGCGTGGTGGTCGGTGCGGTCATCCAGCAGCGCTCCGGAGAGCGCACTTTCGTCGGGGTGGGCAACCCGGGGCTGCGCATCCGCGAGGGCTACACCGACCTGGCCACGGACGACTTCGGCGGGGTGCTGGGGGCGACTGCGGCGACGGTCGCGGAGTTCGTCCGGGACGGGACGGGGGCGTGGGACTTCCATGCGGGCGTCCACGGCTTCGAGGGCGATCCGGCGACGTTCACCCGCACAATGGGCGCGGCACGCAGGCCCTGAGCAGTCCGCGCGCGAGGCAGTGTCCCGCGCGCAGGGCCCATGCGATGTAAGGGGCGACCGTCTTGGGAGCCGCCCCTTACCCACGGTCCCCGGAACAGGCCCGCTC
>NZ_JBAGKH010000036.1:0-56394 GCF_036689765.1 Streptomyces poriticola | reverse complement strand
CCCCCCCCCCCCCCCCCCCCCCCCCCCCCCCCCCCCCCCCCCCCCCCCCCCCCCCCCCCCCCCCCCCCCCCCGGGGGGGGGGGGGGGGGGTGCGTGTGGCGGCCGGGTGTGCGGCCGGCTCAGGCGACGATCAGATAGATCCCGTACGCCACCGCTGCCGCGCAGGCCGCGAAGCAGGCGTAGGCGCCGGTGACCGCGAGGGCCGCGCCGCCGCCCTGTGCGGCGGCCCGCTCGCGCCGGGCCAGGCCGGAGATGCCGAGGGTGAACAGGCCCACCAGGGCCACGGTGGCCACGAGGCTGACCCCGAAGACGGAGCCCAGGGCTGCCCAGTCGATCTTCATGTGCTTCTCTCCTGCGGGCTCAGACGGTGCTGGTCGACGGGGTCTTGGCGTCCGGGGCGCCGGCCTGGGCCGGGATGGTCACCCCGTGCTCCCCGGCGGTGGGCGGCGGCGTCACTGCGGCCATCGCGGTGGTCACCACGCCGGCCTCGGCCGGCTCCTCGTCGTTGACGTTGGTGTGGTCGACCACCTCGCGCCGGGAGATCTTCCAGATCGCGGCGCTGGAGACGACGAGGAAGACCGCGACGAGCCCCGTGCCCCAGTCACCGAGACCGGTGACCCACTCCGCGACGGCGGCGACCAGTGCGGCGGCCGGAAGGGTCAGGCCCCAGGCGACGAACATCCGGGTGGCGGTGGACCAGCGGACCACGCCGCCCTTGCGGCCCAGGCCCGCGCCCATCACCGCGCCGGAGACGGAGTGCGTGGTGGAGAGGGAGAAGCCGAGGTGGGAGGAGGCCAGGATGACCGTGGCGGCGCTGGTCTGCGCGGCGAAGCCCTGCTGCGGCTGAAGATCGGTCAGGCCCTTGCCCATGGTGCGGATGATGCGCCAGCCGCCGAGGTAGGTGCCGAGTGCGATGGCGACGCCCGCGGAGACGATGACCCACATGGGCGGGTCGGAGTCGGGGGCCAGGGTGCCGCCGGCGACCAGGGCGAGGGTGATGATGCCCATCGTCTTCTGGGCGTCGTTGGTGCCGTGGGCGAGCGAGACCAGACCCGCGGAGGCGATCTGCCCGGCGCGGTAGCCCTTCGCCGCGGACTCGGTGCCGTCGGACTTCCTGCCCAGCCGGTACGTCATCCGGGCGCCGATCATCGCGGCGATGCCCGCCACCAGCGGGGCGGCGAGCGCCGGGATCAGGACCTTGGTGACGAGCGCGTCGCCGTGGACCGCGCCGAGGCCGGCCGAGGCGACGGTGGCGCCGATCAGACCGCCCATGAGGGCGTGCGAGGAGCTGGAGGGGAGGCCGACCAGCCAGGTCAGCAGGTTCCAGAGGATCGCGCCGACCAGGGCGGCGAAGATGACCTCGGGGCGGATGCCGGCCTCGTCGACGAGACCCTTGGAGATGGTGTTGGCGACTTCCACCGAGAGGAAGGCACCGACCAGGTTCAGGACGGCGGACATGGCCACCGCGACCTTGGGCCTCAGGGCGCCCGTGGAAATGGTCGTGGCCATCGCATTCGCGGTGTCGTGGAAACCGTTCGTGAAATCGAACGCGAGTGCGGTTACCACCACAATCGCGAGGATCAGCGAGAAGCTTTCCATTTACCCAGGCAATCGTTCGAGGTCATCGGCCGGACGAACGTAGGTAACCTTGGTGAACGGAAGGTGAACTGAGAGGGGCTTCACGGTGTCCGGGGGCGAGTTGTCGCCACGGCCACCGTCCGGGCTCCCGGCGGGGGTTCGCTCCGTCCCGCCGGGTTCCGCCGGAATCCCGGGCTCGGGCGCCCTGGGCGAGGCCCTCCGGCCGCGCCGCCGGCCCGCCGAAGAGATCCTGGTCACCCTTCGCCTGCCGGTGCCCTCCTCGTCGTCGTAGTCTCGCGCCACGAGGCGGCGCACGGGCGCCCCGGGAGGAGGCACGGTGGTGACGGAGCCGCGGACGCGACAGGTGCGCGAGGACGAGGCCCACGCCTGGGAGGCACTCGTGGCCACCGCCCGGCGGACGGTGGCGGACGGCCTGGTGGTCGGCACGTCCGGCAATGTCTCGGTCCGCGTCGGGGACACCGTCCTGGTCACCCCGTCGGGCGTGCCCTACGACCGGCTCACGCCGGACGACGTCACCGGCGTCGGCCTCGACGGGCGGCAGGTCCTCGGCACCGCGGCCCCGACCAGCGAACTGCCCATGCATCTCGCGGTGTACCGCAGCACCGGCGCCCGCGCCGTCGTCCACACCCACGCCGTGCACGCCACGGCCGTCTCCACCCTCGTCGCGGAGCTGCCGCTGATCCACTACATGGCCGCGGCGCTCGGCGGGCCCGTCCGGGTCGCCCCGTACGCCACCTACGGCACGGACGAACTGGCCGAGAACGTGCTCCGGGCCCTCGACGACCGCTCCGGCTGCCTCCTGCAGAACCACGGCACCCTCACCCACGGTGCCACCCTCGACCAGGCCTACGACCGAACCGCCCAGCTCGAGTGGATGTGCCGTCTCTGGCTGACCGCCTCCTCCGTCCCCGGCCGCACCCCCTCCCTCCTGACCCCCGCCCAACTCACCGAGACGACCGCCCGCCTGACCACCTACGGCCAACCCGCCTGACCCTCCCCGGAGCCGCGTTCACGCGCGCTCCCCGGCCGGGAGGTGCCACGCCCGCCCCGGCCGCGGGCAGTCGTTCCTCTTCCAGTGCCCGAGCGGCCTGCTGGGAGGTACCCCCGGGGCGGCACGGGCGGGCGGTACCCCGCCGGCGCCGGGCTGGGCACTCCGTGGCCGGCCTCGCCGTGGGTCGCCGGCGTCGGGGGTGTCCCCGGCCGTGGAGTGCCGTGCTTGCCTGCCGGTCGCGGATGGTGGTGGCCCCGGGCGGCGCGGGCGGGCGCGGGCGGGCGGTACCGGGCGGTACCCCGCCGGCGCCGGGGCCGCGTACCCCGCCGCCGGCCCCGCCCACGGCCGCGGCGTCGCGGGTGACCACGGCACCGGCGTCTCCCGGCGATGCGACTCCGCCGGGAGACGGCCTCGTCACCCGCCCGCCCCGCCCACTGGCCCCCCACCCCGCCCGCCGGGACACTGGACCCCGTGCGCACTGTCACCGCGACGGCCGCCGCCGTCACCGCAGCCCTGGCAGCCGGCGCCGCCGCCAGCGTCGCCGCCGGCCGACTCGCCAGCGACGCCGCGCTCAAGGCGCCGCCCGGCCGCCCCCTGCCCACCGAACCCCGGCTCACCGTCCACGGCACCGCCGCCGGTCGGATCACCCTCACCCGGGACCTGGCCACCCTGCGCCCCGGACGCTACGGCCTTGCCGGCGACGGCACCCACGCGGTCGTCGGCGGCGTGCTGCCCGGCGCCGCGCACCCCGTCGACACCGTCGTCCGCCGCCTCGAACGCGTGACGCACGGCACCCTCCAGGCCGGCGACAAGGCATGGCTCACCCCGAACCTCTACGTCGGCAGCCCCCGCACCGCCCTCGGCCTGGACCACACCGACGTCGAGATCCCGGGCGAGCTCGGCGACCTCCCCGCCTGGTTCGTCCCCGGCGCCCGCGGCACCTGGGTGATCGCCGTGCACGGCCTGGCCACGACCCGCGAGCACGCCATGAACCTCATGGCGCTGCTGAACGGCCTCCACTTCCCCGTGCTCGCCCTCGCCTACCGCGGCGACCCCGGCGCGCCCCGGCCCCCCGACGGCCTGCACCACTTCGGCGAGACGGAATGGCTCGACCTGGACGCCGCCCTCCGCTACGCCGTCGGCCGCGGCGCCCGCCGGGTCGTCCTGCTCGGCTGGTCCACCGGCGCCACCATGGCGCTGCGCGCCGCCGCCCGCTCCGGGGTCCGCGACACCATCGCCGGGCTCGTCCTGGACTCCCCGGTGCTCAGCTGGGAGACGACCCTGCGCGCCCTGGCCGCGGCCCGCCGCACCCCCGGCGCCCTGCTGCCCCTCGCGGTCCGCGCCGCCCAGGGCCGCACGGGCCTGCACGCCGACCGTGCCGACGGCGGTGCCGGGCACGGCCGACTCGCCGTCCCGGCCCTCGTCTTCCACGGACCGGGCGACCGGGTGGCACCCTGGCAGTTCTCCCGCCGGTTCGCCGCCGCCCACCCCCGTCTGGTCAGCCTCCACACCGTCCAGCACGCCCCGCACGCCGCCATGTGGAACGCGGGTCCGGACCCCTACGAAGAGGCCCTGCGCCGCTTCCTCACCCCGCTGATGTGAACCTGCGGAGCCGACCGCCGCGTCAACCTGTCGCCCCGGACTGCCCTGCCGGGGCGACATCCCCGGACGCACCGGGCCACAGCCCGGCCCCGGCTCTTCTCTTCGCCCCTTCCCTCCTCTTCGTCCTTTCCGTCCGGCGCCGCGGACTTGGCCTGTTCCCGCCCGGCGAGGGCCCTCGCGGCCCCCGCGCCGGCCGTCCCCGTCGCCCCTCGTGACATTCCGTTTGGGTTTTCGGACCGTCAACCGGAAGACTGCCCCTGTGACGTCCCGTATCCCGCGCGACTCCAGGCTTCGACTCGTCCGCCCGCGACCCCTGGCCGCCGCCCCCAGAGCGATGAACCAGCGGCGCCCACGCCGCCCCGCCCCGCGCCCTCCGGAGGGCACGCCGGCCCGCCCGCAGCTGGCCGGAATGGCGCGCTCCGGTCTGGCCGACGCCGTTCGCGTCGCCCGCTGGGCCGATGCCGCCCTCGGCCCGGGCAGTGACTTCGGGACCGCCGACGGAAAGGCCACCCTCTCCGACGCGACCGCCGAACGCGCCGGGCGGGAACTGGGCCTGACCACCGCTCAGATCCGGACCGACTGGGACACCGCCCGCCTCGCCGGACTGGTCGAGGTGCACGGCGACCGCGCGCGCCCCGGCTGGCGGCTGCGCGCCTGGGACCGGGACGACAGCGCAGTGCTGCGCGGCTGGGTCGCCCTCTTCGACGCCTGGTCCCTCGCCCACCCCGAGCCGGCCGGCCATGAGCCCGCCGCCGTGGCCGAGGTCGTCACGGCGATGCCGCAGGTGCTCTCCTTCCTTCAGCTCTCCGCCGGGCCCGTCCCCGTGGCCCAGCTCCTGGATCTGCTGCAGCAGCGGGTCACCGAGCTGCGCACCGAGCGCTGTGAGGTCCCCTACGGCCCCCGCCCCGAGCCCGCCCCGCAGCAGCCGTGCGACGACGCTTCCCTCGCGCCGCTGCTCGACTGGGCCCTGCACGCCCTGGCCGGAGTCGGTGCCCTCACCTGCGCCGACGGCCAGGCCACGCTCACCCCGCTGGGCAGCTGGGCGGTCTGGGTCAAGCTCGAGCAGATCTGCGTCGCCGCGCAGAGCCCCGCCGGGAACATCGAGCGGTCCGCCGAGGACATGCTCCGCGGCTGTGCCCAGCTCCGCCCCAACGCCGCCCGCGCCGAGTACCGCGCCTGGCTCGCCGCCCGCCCCGTCGGCAGCGCCGTTACCGAACTGCTCACCGCCGCCCGCGGTGCGGACGCCCTGCTGCGCGGACTGGCCTTCGAGGCGCTGCGCGTCGTCGGAGCCCCCGCCGAGCCGGATGTCCGGGCCGTGCTCGACGAGCCGACCCTCCGGCCGTACGCCCTGCTGTGGCTGGCCGAGCACGAGGGCACCGACCCGGAGGACGCCCACGAGGCGCTCACCCGCCATGAGGCCACCTGGCTGTGGGTGGACACCGCCGCCGCTGTCGCCGACCACGGCGAGGCCCCGCTGCTCGTCCGCCATCTGGAGTCCGCCGTGCAGCCCACCGTCCCGGCGCTGCTGGAGGAGGTGCGGGCCGTCGGGCACCCGCGCACCGTGCAGGTCCTGGTGGCGCTCGCCGCCGCGCACCCCGACCCCGCGCTGGCCAGAGCCGTGCGCCGGGCCGCGTTCCAGGTGCACACGGGAGGCAGCTGAGGCACTCGGGGGTGCTCCGGGTACCTCCCGGCGGCCGTCGGCGGCTCAGCCGCCTATCGCCGGGGAGTATGTGCCGAAGCTCCAGATATTGCCCTCGAGATCGCGGGCCATGTAGTCCCGTGAGCCGTAGTCCTGGTCCGTCGGGGGCATCAGGATCTCCACGCCGTGCTCCACGGCCCGCCGGTGGTGGGCGTCGACGTCGTCCAGCACGACGTACACCCCGGTCGGGCCGGCTCCCTTCATCAGCTCGTCGAAGCGGCTGCCGGTGCCCTTGGAGCCGAGCATCACCGCGCCGTTGCCCAGCGCGAGCTCGGCGTGGGCCACCTTGCCGTCCTCGCTCTCGTACACCGCCAGCTCGGTGAAGCCGAAGGCCTCCCTGAGCTGGCGGATCGCCGCCTTGGCGTCCGTGTACAGCAGCGTCGGACACGTGCTCGGACGCGCACCGTCCGTGCCGGCCATGCCGATCACTCCCTCGTGATCCGGTCACTCCCTGGTGAGGCGGAACGTCCTGGATTCCGCGCTTGCCGCCAGTCTTGCACCCGCCACTGACATCGGCCCGCGAGACCGCACCCGGAAAAGGGCTTGCACAGCACCGTTAGACTGGCCCCATGGCCATTCTCCTCGCGCACTAGACGGCGGGTACGACCTCAGCCGCCCATCCCGCCACCCCACCCGCCCTGGAGTCTGTCCGTGATCTCCGCTTCCGGCATCGAGCTGCGCGCCGGTGCCCGCGTCCTCATCGAGAGCGCCACCTTCCGTATCGCCAAGGGCGACCGCATCGGCCTGGTCGGCCGCAACGGCGCGGGGAAGACCACTCTCACCAAGTGCCTCGCCGGCCAGGGCATCCCCGCCGGCGGCACCATCACCCGCTCCGGAGAGGTCGGCTACCTCCCGCAGGACCCCCGCACCGGCGACCTCGAGGTACTCGCCCGCGACCGCGTGCTCTCCGCGCGCGGCCTCGACGTGCTGATCCGCAAGATGCGCGAGAACGAACAGCGCATCGCCACCGGCAAGGGCGCCACCCGGGAGAAGGCGCTCAAGCAGTACGAGCGCCAGGAGACGGAGTTCCTCACCAAGGGCGGGTACGCCGCCGAGGCCGAGGCCGCCACCATCGCCGCCGCGCTCAACCTGCCCGACCGGGTGCTCAGCCAGCCCCTGCACACGCTCTCCGGCGGTCAGCGACGCCGTATCGAGCTGGCCCGCATCCTGTTCTCCGACGCGGACACGCTGCTGCTGGACGAGCCGACGAACCATCTCGACGCCGACTCGATCATCTGGCTGCGCGACTACCTCAAGACCTACCGCGGCGGCTTCGTGGTGATCTCGCACGACGTCGATCTGGTCGAGACGGTCGTCAACAAGGTGTTCTACCTGGACGCCAACCGGGCCCAGATCGACATCTACAACATGGGCTGGAAGCTCTACCAGCAGCAGCGGGAGGCCGACGAGAAGCGCCGCAAGCGCGAGCGGGCCAACGCCGAGAAGAAGGCCGCGGCCCTCAACTCCCAGGCGGACAAGATGCGCGCCAAGGCCACCAAGACGGTCGCCGCGCAGAACATGGCCCGCCGCGCGGAGAAGCTGCTGTCCGGCCTGGAGGAGGTGCGGCAGCAGGACAAGGTGGCCAAGCTCCGCTTCCCCGAGCCGGCGCCCTGCGGCAAGACCCCGCTGACGGCCGAGGGACTGTCGAAGTCGTACGGCTCCCTGGAGATCTTCACCGACGTCGACCTGGCCATCGACAAGGGCTCCCGGGTCGTCATCCTCGGTCTCAACGGCGCGGGCAAGACCACCCTGCTGCGCCTGCTCGCCGGCGTCGAGCAGCCCGACACCGGCGGCGTGGTCCCCGGCCACGGCCTCAAGCTGGGCTACTACGCCCAGGAGCACGAGACCCTCGACCCCGAGCGGACTGTGCTGGAGAACATGCGCTCCGCCGCGCCCGACATGGACCTGGTGGAGGTCCGCAAGGTGCTGGGCTCGTTCCTGTTCTCCGGCGACGACGTCGACAAGCCCGCCGGGGTCCTCTCCGGTGGTGAGAAGACCCGGCTCGCCCTGGCCACCCTGGTGGTCTCCTCGGCCAACGTCCTGCTGCTGGACGAGCCGACCAACAACCTCGACCCGGCCAGCCGTGAGGAGATCCTCGGCGCGCTGCGCACCTACAAGGGTGCGGTCGTCCTGGTCACCCACGACGAGGGCGCCGTCGACGCGCTCCAGCCGGAGCGGATCATCCTGCTCCCGGACGGCGTGGAGGACCTGTGGGGCGCCGACTACGCGGACCTCGTCGCCCTCGCTTGATCGAATGGATGATCCACTGGGTATGGATCATTCGGCCGATCAGTGATCCACCATCTGCGTGAGATCTCCTCGTACCGAGGTGTGTCCTACATCGATGTCGCGGCCGGGCCCCCTTGCCTCTGGGGCCGGCCGCGACACCTTTCTGACCTGGAACTTCGCCGGCCGACCCGTTCGGCGGAACCGCCTCGACATATTGGAATCAGGGATTCCGCATGTGCGGACCGGCTCCTGTCGTCACAACCTTGTCTCACCGACCTTGCCGAATGGGTGGCCATCCGGCCCGGGAGGGGTGATCATGAGAGGACCAGAGCGCACTTCCCATGAGGAGGCACGGGTGGCCGAGACTCTGAAGAAGGGCAGCCGGGTGACCGGCGCCGCGCGCGAAAAGCTCGCGGCAGACCTGAAGAAGAAGTACGACGGCGGTGCGAGCATCCGGGCGTTGGCCGAGGAGACCGGCCGCTCGTATGGCTTCGTCCACCGAATGCTGAGCGAGTCGGGTGTGGTGCTCCGCGGTCGCGGCGGAGCGACCCGGGGCAAGAAGGCCACCTCGGCCTGAGCCCGGGCTGGTCATCGTCTTCGGTGGTGACCACCCGGTCGGCCGTCCGACCGGCCGGGTGGTTACTGTGCAGTCACTTAGGAGTGTTCCGTACGGCAATGCGTCCGGTACGGCGCACATGCTGACCGCACCCATCGGAGGCACCCCATGGCCACGCTCGACCCGGTTCTCGACAAGGACGGCGTACGACTCACCGTCGACGAGGCGATCGCCACGGTGACGCTCACCAACCCGGCCAGGCGCAACGCGCAGAGCCCCGCTCTGTGGCGGGCGCTGGCCGAGGCGGGTAAGGCGCTGCCGGGCTCCGTCCGCGCGGTCGTGCTGCGTGCCGAGGGCAAGTCGTTCTCGGCCGGACTCGACCGGCAGGCGTTCGCGCCCGAGGGTTTCGAAGACGAGCCGTCGTTCCTCGACCTGGCGCGCGGCAGCGACGCCGAGCTCGACGCGACCATCGCCGAGTACCAGGAGGCGTTCACCTGGTGGCGGCGCAGCGACATCGTCTCCGTCGCCGCCGTCCAGGGGCACGCGATCGGAGCGGGCTTCCAGCTCGCCCTCGCCTGTGATCTGCGGGTCGTCGCCGACGACGCGCAGTTCGCCATGCGCGAGACCAGCCTCGGACTCGTCCCCGACCTGACCGGCACCCATCCGCTGGTCGGGCTGGTCGGGTACGCCCGCGCGCTGGAGATCTGCGTGACCGGGCGGTTCGTCCAGGCCGAGGAGGCCGTCAGCACGGGCCTGGCCAGTCTCGCCGTGCCCGCCGACCAGCTCGACGGCGCGGTGCGGGACCTGACGGCGGCGATCCTCGCCGCGCCTCGTGACGCCGTGATCGAGACCAAGGCGCTGCTCCAGGGGGCGCTGGACCGCGACTACGAGTCCCAGCGCGCTGCCGAGCGCGCCGCCCAGGCCCGTCGGCTGCGCGACCTGGCCGGGCTCGGCGAGTAGCCCGACCCCGGCGGGTAGCCCGACCCCGGCGGGCCGGGCTCGCATCGTGCCGGGGCCGCCGTCAGCCGGAGCCCCGTGGGCGCTGTGCGCCGTGCGCCGTGCGCCGTGCGCCGTGCGTGCCGGTATCCGGTCGGCGGGGAAGCTCCTCTTCATGCGGACCGGCACGATGGTGTGCAGGGCGTTGTCGGCCGCGCGGTCGCCGCCGCGGTTGAGGCGGTGGCGGTTGGTGCGGCCGGAGGAGGCCGGGACCGGGGCGGCCCCGCAGAGGTGGGCGAAGGACGCTTCCGAGCGGAGCCGGTCGGGGTTGTCGCCCGCGCCGGTCAGCAGCCGGCCGGCGGTCTCCGGTCCCGGCCCGGCCGGACAGGACCGCGGTCGCGGCCCCGTAGGCGTCGATGCGGTCGGACTTGCCGTTGCCCCGCCTCGCCTTGCGGTCCGGCCGGTCCACCTCGATGCGCCGGTCGGTCGAAGAGCCAGACCTCCGGGCGATGCCATGGTCGATCCTCACCGCCAGTCGACGGCGGTCACCAGAACCGCGACCGACGGGTGGTCCGGCAGCGCGTCCCGTACCGCCGTGCGGATCCTGCGGGCCACCTCCACCGCCCGCCGGTCCGCGCTCACCGCGCACTCCAAGCGGGCGTGCCGGTGCGGCAGGGAGGCGCCGTGGGACCGCTCCGCGAGGGTGACCGGCCGGCCCAGTGTGCCCGTCAGCCGGGTCACACCCGGCACGGCGAGCGCGGCGTCGGCCGCCCGGCCCTCGTCGCCGTCGCCGTGCTCCGGGGCCGTCCTGGCCTCCGGATGCCGTACCGGCGCCGGCCCGGCATCCGTGTCGAGCAGCGCCGTCACCCGGAGATCCACGTCCGACACCGCCAGGCCGAGCCGCTGATCCGCGGCCTCGGCCAGCGTCGCGCGCAGCCGGGCCGCGGTCTCCGGCAGCGGCGCGGACACCGTCGCGGCGAGCTCGGCCGAGACCCGGAGTGCACAGGGTGGCAGGGCGCTCGGCGGCGGCGGTACGACGGGGTCGTGCGCCTCCCGCGGATCCGCGGGCCCGATGCGCAGACCGTCCACCCGTGCGCCCGCCACCCCCACCACCGCGGCCAGCAGCACCTCCCGCGCCGCCCGTTCCGCGATCCACGCGCCGTCCCCCGGGCCGCCCAACGGCAGCAACCTGCCGAGCCTCAGCTGTTCCCGCACCCCTTGTGTCCACCGGTCAGCCGTCGTCATTGCTCCAGCCTGCCGCATCCCCGGCGCGCGAGGGCGTATCCGCCCTTACGGTGGTCGCAGGACGACGACCGAAAGGGACGTACGGCGATGAGCGAGGCGACGGAGCGCACCCGGTCCGGGCAGGACACCACGGAGGGCGCCGGACTGGCCAAGGGACACACCGGACGGCGCGGCGGCCAGGACCCCGGCACCCGGGGACGGACCACCATCGCCGACGGCGTGGTGGAGAAGATCACCGGAATGGCGGCTCGCGACGTCGTCGGCGTGCACGCGATGGGCAGCGGGCTCTCCCGCACCTTCGGGGCCGTGCGGGACCGGGTCCCCGGCGGGGCCAGGTCGGTGACACGCGGGGTGAAGGCCGAGGTCGGCGAGAAGCAGACCGCCCTCGACCTGGAGATCGTCGTCGACTACGGCGTGTCGATCTCCGATGTCGCCCGCGATGTGCGGGAGAACGTGGTCGCGGCGGTGGAGCGGATGACCGGCCTGGAGGTCGTCGAGGTCAACATCGCGGTGAGCGACGTGAAGCTGCCCGACGAGGAGGACGAGGAGGAGCCGGAGCCCAGGATCAAGTGACCCCGTCGGCGCGGAACAAGCGGAACGCGGAACAAGGAGTGCGCAGCATGAACATGGCCGTGGTCGGCCTGATCGCCGGAATGGCCCTGGGCTTCGCCGGCTACTTCGGCGGATTCGGCGCCTTCCTGCTGGTGGCAGCCCTGGGAGCGGTCGGTTTCGTCGTCGGCCGGTTCCTGGAGGGGGACCTGGAGCTCGGTGACTTCTTCCGCAGCCGTGACAGCCGTCGGCGGTGACCGGGGTGAGCGGTGCGGGCGATGAGCCCCGCGCACCCCTGAGCGTCGTCCCGCCGGGCGAGCGCGGCGCGACGCGGATCGCCGACCGGGTCGTGGCCAAGGTGGCGGCACAGGCGGCGCGCGAGGCGGTGGGTCGGCTGCCGCCGGACGCCGCCCGCCCGCACGCGACCGTGATCGTGCGCCACGACGCCGCCCGCATCCGCGTCCACCTCGAACTCGACTACCCCTGCGACATCGGCGCCCGCTGCGGCCGGGTACGCCACCGGGTCGTCCAGCGGGTCGGTGCGCTGACGGGCATGACGGTGCCGGAGGTCGGCGTCCAGGTGGAGCGGCTGCATCTGACCGCGGAGCACGGTGCCGCCGCCGTACCGGGGAGGACCGGATGAGCGGACCCCAGGAGGCCGGCGACACCCGGCGGCTGCCGGTGCTGGAGAACGACACCACCGGTACCCGGGGCGCGCCCCCGCCGGTACCCGGCGGGGGCGCGCGCGAGAACGGCCGGGCCGGCCGCTTCTGGTCGCCCCGCCGGATTCCCGCGGGCGTGGTCGCCCTGCTGCTCGTGGCCGTCGCGGGAGCCTTCCTGTACGACGTCGCCGCGGTGCGTGCAGGCCGGTCCGCGCTCGCCTGGCGCCGGGAGCTCGCCGACCAGCTCGCCGCACGCCCCCTCGACGACACCTGGGTCCTGGTCGGAGCGTGCGTCGCCACCGTCCTGGGCCTCTGGCTGCTGCTGCTGGCCCTCACCCCCGGTCTGCGCCGGCTGCTGCCCATGCGGCGCACCCGTGAGGACGTACGGGCCGGGCTGCACCGCGACGCCGCCGCCACGGTGCTGCGCGACCGCGCCATGGAGGTCGCCGGGGTGCAGTCGGTGCGGGTGCGGCTGCGCCGCAGACGGGCCGATGTCCGTGCCGTGTCGCACTTCCGCGAGCTGGACGAGGTACGCACCGACCTGGACACCGCGCTGGCCGACGCGGTGGCGGGCCTCGGGCTGGCCCGCCCGCCCGCACTCGCCGTACGGGTGGCCCGGCCGGGACGGAAGGGGTGATCGCGGTGCTCGGCACCGTCAACCGTGTGCTGCTCGGGCTCGTGGGCCTGGTGCTGTTCGTCGTCGGCGGCTCGGTGCTGGCCGTCGGCCTCGGCGCGCCGGCGCCCTCCTGGTGGATCCACGACGGGCGCGACGACGTCCTGCTCAGCGACGCCGAGCGGACCCGGTGGCGGGACTCCGGCTGGTGGTGGCCGGTCGTGATCGCCGTCCTCGCCGTTCTGCTGGTGCTCGCCCTGTGGTGGCTGGCCGCCGTGCTGCGCCGCCGCCGGCTCGCCGAGGTGCTGGTCGACACCGGCGACGGCGAGGGCGCGGCGGTGCGGGGACGGGCCCTGGAGGCGGTCCTCGCCGAGCAGGCGGCCCGGCTCGACGGCGTGGACCGGGCCCAGGTCCTGCTCGTCGGACGGCGGCAGGCCCCGCGGGCCCGGGTACGGCTCCGGCTCGAACCGCACATCGACCCGGGGGCCGCCCTGGACGACCTCGACACCCGGGCCCTCGGCCACGCCCGCGCCGCCACCGGCCTCGAGGCCCTGCCGGCGGAGGTCCGCCTCAGCGGCGTCAAGCACCGGGCGGAACGGGTCGGCTGACCCGCCGGCGCGACCTGGTGGGCTAGAACCCGCGCCGTCCCCCTCCGTCCACCGGCACCATGACGCCCGTCAGATACGACGCGGCCGGGGACAGCAGGAACGCGGCCGCGCGGCCGAACTCGTCCGGGGTGCCGTAGCGGCGCAGCGGGATGCGGGCCTCGGCCTCCGCGCGGGTCGCCTCCGGGTCGGCCGACCGGCCGTCCAGCTCGCGCACCCGGTCGGTGTCGATGCGGCCCGGCAGCAGGCCGACCACCCGGATGCCGCGCGGGCCCAGCTCGTCGGCGAGGGACTTGGCGAAACCGGCCAGCCCGGGGCGCAGCCCGTTGGAGATGGTCAGTCCCGGGATCGGCTCGTGCACCGATCCGGACAGCACAAAGCCGATGACGCCGCCCTCCGCCAGCTCGGCGGCCGCCGTCCGGGCCAGCCGCACCGCACCGAGGAACACGGACTCGAACGCCGTCTGCCACTGGTCGTCGGTGTTGTCGGCGACGAAGCCGGGTGGCGGCCCGCCCACGCTGATCAGCATGCCGTCGAGCCGGCCGAACCGCTCGCGGGCGGTGGTGACCAGCCGTTCGGCGGCCCGCGGGTCGGCGTTGTCGGCGCTCACCCCGACCGCCTCCGGGCCGAGCGCGGAGGCCGTGTCCACGGCGCTCTTCTCGTCCCGGCCGGTCACGACCACCTTCGCCCCGTCGGCCACCAGCTCGCGTGCGGCGGCGTTGCCCAGGCCACGGGTGGCCCCGGTGACGACGTACACGCGGTCCTTCAGTCCAAGATCCATGGGCCTATCCTGCCCCCTCCTCCCCGAACAGAGCGAGGGCGGTGTGCACCAGGCCGATATGGCTGAACGCCTGCGGGACGTTGCCGAGCTGGCGGCCCGCCACCGGGTCGTACTCCTCGGACAGCAGACCCACGTCGTTGGCGAGTCCCACCAGACGCTCGAACAGCCGGCGGGCCTCCTTGGTCCGGCCCGCCATGTGCAGCGCGTCCGCGAGCCAGAACGAGCACACCACGAACGTGCCCTCGTCGCCCGGCAGCCCGTCGACGCCGTCCCGCGTGCTGTAGCGGTGCACGAGGCCGTCGCTGGTCAGCTCCCGGGCGATCGCGTCGATGGTGCCCAGGACGCGTGGATCGTCCGGGGGCAGGAAGCCGACCCTGGGGATGAACAGCAGCGCGGCGTCCAGCTCGCGCGAGCCGTAGTACTGCGTGAAGGTGTTGCGCCGAGGGTCGTAGCCCTTCTCGCACACCTCGCGGTGCACCTCGTCGCGCAGCGCGCGCCAGCCCTGAAGATCACCGCCGAGCTCCGGGTGATCCTCCAGGGTGCGCACGGCCCGGTCGGCGGCCACCCACACCATCACCTTCGAGTGCACGAAGTGGCGGCGCCCGCCGCGCACCTCCCACAGACCCTCGTCCGGCTCCCGCCACGCCGTGCGCAGGAACTCCAGCAGGGCGCGCTGCAGCTCCCACATCTGCGGCCGGGGCGGCATCCCCGCCCTCCGGGCCAGCGAGATGGTGTCCATGACCTCGCCGTACACGTCCAGCTGGACCTGGTCGACGGCATCGTTGCCGATCCGTACGGGACGGGATCCGCCGAACCCGGCCAGCCAGGGCAGCTCGTACTCCGGCAGTCGGCGCTCGCCCGCCACCCCGTACATGATCTGCAGGTCGGCCGGGCTGCCCGCGACCGCGCGCAGCAGCCAGTCGCGCCAGGCCTCGGCCTCGTCCAGGTATCCGGCGGCCAGCAGGGCGGCCAGGGTGAGGGTGGAGTCGCGGAGCCAGCAGTAGCGGTAGTCCCAGTTGCGCACCCCGCCCGGTTCCTCGGGCAGCGAGGTGGTGGCGGCGGCCACGATGCCGCCGGTCGGCCGGTAGGTGAGGGCCTTCAGCGTGATCAGCGAGCGGACGACCGCGTCCCGGTACGGACCGTCGTAGCGGCAGTGGCCGACCCAGGCACGCCAGTCGGCGACGCTGTGGTCCAGTGCCTCGTACGGGTCGATCGGCGGCGGCGTCGGTTCGTGCGAGGGGTGCCAGGTCAGGACGAACGCGACCCTCTCGCCGGCGCCCACGGTGAACTCGGCGTGCGTCCCGAAGTCCTCGCCCCAGGTGGGTACCAGGGGCTCGCTGCGCAGCCACGCCGAGTCCGGTCCGGCGACCGCGACCCGCAGACCGTCGGCCTGGTGCACCCACGGGACGATCGCGCCGTAGTCGAAGCGCAGCTTGAGCACGCTGTGCACGGTCACCTCGCCGCGCAGCCCCTCCACGATGCGGACCAGGTCCGGGGCGCGGTCGCGCTGCGGCATGAAGTCGGTGACCCGCACCGCGCCGTCACCGGTCTCCCACTCGGTGTCCAGGACCAGCGTGTCGCGGCGGTAGGCGCGCCGGGTGCAGCGACCGGCGCCCCTGGGGGCGATGCGCCAGTGGCCGTTGCCCTCGTCGCCCAGCAGTCTGGCGAAGCAGGCGGCCGAGTCGAACCTGGGCAGACACAGCCAGTCCACCGAGCCGTCCATGCCGATCAGGGCCGCGGTCTGCTCGTCCCCGACGAGCGCGTAGTCCTCGATACGGGGGTCCTGGGGCCGGGTGTCCTGGGGCCGGGTGTCCTGGGTGCGGGGGTCCTGGGTACGGGGGTGCACGGGATCCGTTTTCCCGGCGGGGGACGGAGCAATCGCGCCGGGCGGCCGGTTACCCCGTCCGCACCGTGCCCGCTTCCGCCTCCGTGCTCCGGCCCCCTGCCGCGTCCCCGGTGCCGTCCGTGGTGTCGTCGCCCGTCCCCGTCCCGGTCCCGGCCCGCTCCGCCCGGTCCCGGGCCTCGCGGCGGGCCAGGAAGAACCAGCCGACCGGGACGGCCGCGGCGAACAGCCACCACTGGATGGCGTACGCGTAGTTCAGCGCCGCGTTCTCGTCGCCCGGCCTGCCGATCGGCTCCGGGGTGGCGGCCTCCGGCTCAGGTGCCGTCAGCACGAGGTAGCCGCCGAGCACCGGGGCGCCCAGGCGCTCCGCCTGCTGCTCGCTGTTGATCAGCATGATCTGCCGCTCCGGCAGGCCCTCGCGGTCCTTGATGCCGCTCGACCCGGTCGTCTCGTCGGGCATCATCCGGCCGGTGACGGTGATCTTCCCGCCCGGCGGGGCGGGGATCTCGGGGAACGCGGTCTGGCTGGGGCCGTCCGCGGGGATCCAGCCCCGGTTGACCAGCAGGACCCTGCCGTCGTCGAGGACGAAGGGGGTCAGCACGTGGTATCCGACCTTGTCGTCGGAGTTGGTGCGGAGCCGGACGACCACCTCGTCGGCGGTGTCGAAGCGGCCGGTCGCGGTCACGCTGCGGTACCGCTCGTCGCGGGTGACGGTGTGACCGGGCGAGGTCAGCCGCTCCACGGGCACCGGATCGGCGTTCAGGGCGGCGGCGACCAGGTCGTTCCGGGCGGTGCGCTGCCCGTAGCGGTCCATCTGCCAGATGCCCAGCCTGATCATCGTGGGGATGAGGAGGAGAGCGACCAGCGTGAGGATCACCCACTGCCGGGACAACAGGAAGCGGTACACCCCACGACGGTACAACTCGCGCGCAGGGTGTTCGCACGGGGGTGCGGGTCAGACGCGGTCGACGATCCCCGCCTTTCCCTCGGCGCGGGCGCAGTGGGCGCCGCAGTACCAGTGGCCCTCGACCTCCACGCCCTGGCCGATGATCTGGACCCGGCAGTGCTCGCAGATGGGGGCCATGCGGTGGATCGCACAGGAGAAGCAGTCGAAGACATGCACCGCACCCTGCGCGTGCACCTCGAAGGTCATGCCGTAGTTGTTGCCGCAGACTTCACATGTCGCCATGCGCCACAGGGTGAGCCGTCGCCGCGGCCGCGGGCGAGCGGGTGCCGGGCGAGTCGCCCGGCAATCACCCGTCCGCACCGGTGGGGTGCCGTTCAGTCGTCCGCCGGTTCGACGTCTCTGAGCAGTTGTCCGAACGCCGCCTCGTCCAGCACCGGAGTGCCGTACTGCCGGGCCTTGACCACCTTCGACGTGCCGGAGTCCGGGTCGTTGGTGACCAGCAGGCTGGTCAGCCGGGACAGACTGGTCGACACGTGCAGCCCGGCCTCGGCCGCGCGGTCCTCCAGCAGCTCGCGGTCGATGGAGGTGTCACCCGAGAAGGCGACCCGCATGCCCTGTTTGAGGCGTTTGCCTTCTTCGTAGCGGCCCGGGTTGGGATGGGGGCATGCAGGCCTTTTGCGGGAGGGGCGCCAGCTGCCCGGCCGGTACCCGCCGTAGCCCGTCTGCCGGCCGATGCGCGGTGCGGGCCGGTCCACCCACTCGGTCAGCGGCCGGCACTCGTGCAGCGGCAGCCGGACCCCGCCCGCCGCCGCGGCCCGCAGACTCGGCCGGAACGCCTCCGCCAGCACGCGCGCGTCGTCCAGCGCGTGGTGCGCCCGCTGCTGGACGACGCCGAAGTGCGCGGCGAGCGACTCCAGCTTGTGGTTGGGCAGGGGCAGCGCCAGCTCCTTGGAGAGCGCGATGGTGCACAGGCGTTGCCGCACCGGCGCCTCGCGCTCGGCGCGCGCGTACTCGCGGGCGATCATCTGCCAGTCGAAGACGGCGTTGTGCGCGACCAGCACCCGCCCGTCGAGCCGGGCGGCGAACTCCTCGGCGATGTCCACGAAGAGCGGTGCTCCCTCGAGCGCCTCGCTCGTCAGACCGTGTATCCACACCGGGCCCGGATCCCGCTCCGGGTTGATCACCGTGTACCAGTGGTCCTCGACCTCACCACGGGCGTCCAGCCGGTAGACCGCCGCCGACACTATGCGGTCGTCGCGGGCCAGGCCGGTGGTCTCCACGTCAACGACCGCGTATCCCTGCGGATACGCGGCCGGCCACGCAGTGCGGGAGGACGCTGCGGTCGTGCGGTCTTCGAGCATGGTCACCGAGGATACGGGCCACGACTGACAGTCCCGTCCCGCAGGGGCCGTTCCCGCGCCAAGTGCCCCTCCGTGCGCCGGGGTTCCACCCGGCGCACGCCCGCCGTCACCACCGGATCGGCACCGGCAGCGCCGTCAGCAGACCCGACACCGCGACCACCGCGCCCAGGACGGCGACCTCCGCGCGCGCGGGCGAGCAGGCCGCCGGCGGGCCGGCCCGGCCCAGCCGGACCCGCGCCCGCAGCGCGAGGGCGGCGACGACCGCCACCAGCAGCACCTTGGCGAGCAGTACCCTGCCGTACGCCGTGGTCGTCAACTGCTCCACCACGGTCTCCGGCGGCATCCGGCGCAGCGAACTGCACACGCCGGTGGCGGTGATGGCGGCCAGCAAACCCGCCGCCACGCGCGCGTACCTGCCCAGCAGTGCCGCTCCCGCCTCGGTGCCGCGCCACTGCCGAACCGTCCGCAGGGCGTACAGCAGACCCCCCACCCACAGCGAGGCGCAGGTGAGGTGGACGAGCGTCAGCCCGGAGCCGAGCAGCGGGCTGTGCTCGTCCGGGGGATGGGCGCGCAGCGCCTCGGCGACCACCACGGCGGCCAGCGGCCACACTTGGGTGCGGGGCCGCCGGGAGACCGCACACAGTCCGGCCGCGAGGAACGCGTTGACCTCCAGCAGCGCGAGCTTGCCGTCACGGGTCGCGTACAGGCCGCCGACGTCGATCTCGGTGAGAGCGCCCGGCACCAGGTTTCCGGTGGCCACGACCGAGGCGAGGGCCAGCGCGGCGCCGCAGCCGGCGACCGCCGCGTGCGGGGACCAGCTGCGGGGCCGCTCCCCGGGAGCGCCGGGCAGCGACCTCGCCAGCCGGTCGACGAAGAGTTCGCCCAGCGGCACGCACAGCGCCGCGAACAGCACCGTGCGCAGCAGGGCGATGCCGCCGGTGCCGGGAGCGGCGGCCTCGCCGGTGCCGTGCAGCGCGGGGGAGGGGCCGAGCAGCGGTATCAGTGCCCCCAGCGCCACCAGCACCAGCACGGCCGCGGACCGGCCGAAGCCGGCGGGCCCCGGTCGTGGCTCCGGCTCCGGCTGCGGAGTCCGGCCGGAAGGGGTCGCCCGGGACGGGGGTCGTATCGGTGTCACTGCGAAATCTTCACCAGTTCCCCCCGGAACGGGCAAGCCCGGCAGGGCGACTGGCGGTCCGGCGTTCCGTCCCGGCCCGGTGTGTTCGCCGGCTCCGTGCCGGCTGCCGGACGGGAGACCGGGCCGGAAACACGCTCTCCCGGGTCACCGAATGACCCGGGAGAGCGCGCTGACGGGAGATGCCCGACGGTGCGCGGGACGGGACTACCTCGTGACCGCGTCCAGTGCGTCCGCCATGCCCCAGCCGTAGAAGCCGTTGCGGTTCTTCGGGCCCTCGCACACCGCGTCGGCCTTGCCGTCGCCGTCGATGTCGTACGGCTCGGTGCACGGCGTGGCGTCGGCCTGCAGATACAGCAGCGCCTTGACCAGGGCCGGGGGAGCGTACGGATGGGTCGACTTGATGAGCGCGGCGACGCCCGCGACGTGCGGCGCGGCCATCGACGTGCCGGCCATGTAGCCCCACTTGCCGCCGGGCAGCGGGCCCAGGATCAGTCCGCTGTTCGCGGGCGGCTCCGGCTTCTGGTACGCCGTCGCGTCACCGCCGGGGGCCGCGATGTCGACGACGCCGCGACCGTAGTTGGAGAACGACGACTTCAGGCCCTTCGCGCCGGTCGCCGCCACGGTGACGACGCCCGGCAGCTGGGTCGGCATGTCGTAGCACTCGGACGGGTCGATCACCCGGTCGGAGGGCGTGGAGTCGTTGGGCGAGACCGGGTCGGTGATCTCGTCGGCCGCGAGGTCGTAGTTCTCGTTGCCGGCCGCTGCGACGTTGACCGCGCCCTTGCGCTCGGCGTAGCGCGAGGCCCGGGAGACCGCCTCGACGAGCGCCTTCTGGTCCGGGTCGTTCCTGCAGTTGAAGTACCACGGGTCGGTGTAGTAGCTGTTGTTGGTCACGTCGACGCCGTGCTCGGCGGCCCACACGAACCCGCACACCACGGCCTCGGTGTAGAAGTAGCCGTCCGGGTTGGACACCTTGATGCCGGAGACCTTCACCCCGGGCGCGACACCCGTCATGCCGACGCCGTTCTTGGCGGCGGCGATCTCACCGGCCACATGGGTGCCGTGCGGGCTCTCCCCGGGGCCGGGCCGCCAGGCGCCCTCGCTGGTGTCCGGCTTGCCGGAGACACAGTTGACGGAGGCCTCGCGGTCGAAGTTGGGCGCGATGTCCGGGTGGGTGTCGTCCACGCCCGTGTCGATGACGGCGACGGTCACCCTGCTGCTGCCCAGCGACTTCTCGTGCGCCTTGTCCGCCTTGATGGCGGGCAGGTCCCACTGCAGCGACTGCAGCGGATCCTGGCCCTCGGTGGCCTCTGCGGCGGCGATCTCCTCGGCGCCGAGCACCCGGGGGGTGCCCACGTCGGTCGTGGCGGCCGACGGCAGCGGCGCGGTCCGGGTGGCGCCGGCCGACTGCACGCCCCGCACTGTGCGGACCGCCTCGGCGAAGTCCGGGGCCGAGGCGTGCACGACCACCACGCCGATCCGGTCGTACGACGTCACGATCGTGCCGCCGGCCTCGGCTATCGCCCGCCGCACCCGTTCGGAGGGACCGTGTCCGGGGCGGACGTTGACGACGTAGCTGAACGAGTCGGCGTCCGCCGTGGTGCCGGCTGTGGCGGCGGGCGCCTCGGCCGCCGCGGCCGGTGTGCCCGGCAGGAACGCGAGGGCCGTCAGCACGGCAAGGCCGGCCGGGATCGCGAGCGCGCGCCGGTGGCGTGCGTGGGGGGCTGTCATGGGCGAGGTCTCCAGTTCGTCCGAGATGGCGAGGATCCGGGCGGCGCGGGTCACTTCACCGCCCGCAGCGCGTTGACGATGCCGGACCCGTAGAAGCCGTTCACGCGCTTGCCGCCCTCGCACACCGCGTCCTGGACGCCGTCGCCGTCCTGGTCGTAGGAGGCCGGGCAGGCCGTGTCGTCCGCCTGCACCTTCAGCAGCAGCTGCAGCGTGGCGGGGGAGGCCCACGGATACTTCGACTTCAGCAGCGCGGCGACGCCCGCGGCGTGCGGCGCGGCCATCGAGGTGCCCTGCAGGAAGCCGTACTGGTTGTTCGGCATGGTGGACAGGATCCGGCCGTTCTTCGACGGTGTGTCCGGGATCTGGTAGCGGCGGTCGCCACCGGGCGCCGCCACATCGACGACACCCTTGCCGTACGTGGAGTAGTACGACTTGACGTTGTCCACACCCGTGGCGCTGACCGTGACGACGCCGGGCAGCTGGGTCGGCAGGTCGAAGCACTCGCTCGGGTCGATGGTCCGGGTCACCGGCGTGGAGTCGTCCGGGCTGGTGTCGTCGACGATGGCGTCGGAGGCCAGGTCGTGGTTGGAGTTGCCCGCCGAGGCCAGGTGCAGGGTGCCCTTGCGCTGGGCGTACAGCTGCGCCCGGTTGACCGCGTCGACGATGGCCCGCTGGTCCGGGTCGTCCATGCAGTTGTACAGCCACGGGTCGATGTAGTAGCTGTTGTTCGTGATCTCCACGCCGTGGTCGGCGGCGAACACGAACGCGCAGACCACGTTCTCCGGGTAGAAGAGGCCGTTGTCCGGGTCGCTCACCTTGATGCTGGACACCTTGACGCCGGGTGCGACACCGGCGACGCCGATGCCGTTGCGGGCGGCGGCGATCTCACCGGCCACATGGGTGCCGTGGTAGTCGTCGTCCGTGTAGGGCCGCCAGGCGCCCTCACGGGTGTCCGCAACGCCGCCGACGCAGTTCGCCGACTGCGACGCGGAGAAGTTCGGGGCGAGGTCCGGGTGGGTGTCGTCGACGCCGGTGTCGATCACGGCGACGGTCACCCTGCTGCTGCCCGGGTTGATCTTCGCGGCCCGGTCGGCGCCGATCGCGCGCAGGTCCCACTGGTCCGCCTCCAGCGGCTCGCTGCCGTCCGTGGCGGCGGAGGCCCGGGCGGTCCGTGCGGCCTGCTCCTTCGACAGCAGCTCCACGGCGCCCTCGTCCGTCGTCCCGGCCGCCGTCAGCGGCGCGGTGCGCGTCGCACCCGCCGACTGCACCCCGCGCGCGGTGCGTATCTGCTCGCCGAAGTCCGGGTTGGCCGAGTGGACGACGATCACACCGATCCGCTGGTACGTGACCACGACCTTGCCGCCGGCCGCCCATATCGCCCTCTTCACCGACGCGATCGTGCGACGGTCCGTCCGCGTGTTGACGACGTACGCCAGTTCCGGCGCGTCGGCGGCCTCGGCCGCGGGCTGGGTGCGCGGGGTGGCGGCCGACGCGGACGCCGGCAGGAACCCGAGCGAGAGGGTCAGCGACAGCGCGAGCGGAACGGCGAGGGCGAGCCGGCGTCTGGAAGGCAGATGAGCCATGGGATCTCCACATCATCCGGAAAACGAAACCGGCCCGAGACACAGGTGGTGCTCGGGCAGGTACATGACGGGTGGTGCAGGGTGAAGCTATCTCCCGAAGCCCCTGGCCAGCAATGACTTCCCGAAAGCTGACTTGGGAATGTGCACCGGGACTTGAACCGGTCCTCAGGAGCCGCCGTGTCGTTGGGCAGGGAAGCACGAGCAACACCGCCTCCCTGCGAGAAAGACCGAGGTAACCGCCGTCATGTCCGTCGTACGAGGAGACTCCGTGGCCGCCGACGCACCGCCCCCCTCGAAAGAGCAGCACCGGCTCCCCAGCACCGAGGAGTTCGCCGAGGTGCAGCAGAGCGCCGAGTTCGGTGAACTGCGCCGCTCCTTCCGCTCCTTCGCCTTCCCGCTGACGATCGCCTTCGTCGCCTGGTACCTGCTGTACGTGCTGCTGTCCAACTACGCCGGCGGGTTCATGGGCACCGAACTGTTCGGCAACATCAACGTCGCCTTCGTGCTGGGCATCGCCCAGTTCGTCACCACGTTCCTCATCGCCTGGTGGTACGCGCGGCACGCCGCCGCCGAGCTCGACCCCAAGGCCGAGGCCATCAAGTCCCGGATGGAGGGCGGCGCATGAGCCCCGACCAGACCCTGTTCCTCGCCGCCAACGAGGCCGGTGAGCACCGCCCGCTGATCATCACCCTGTTCGGGGTGTTCGTCGTCGCGACCCTGTTCATCACCGTCTGGGCGGGCCGCCAGACCAAGGACGCCGCCGACTTCTACGCCGGCGGCCGGCAGTTCAGCGCCTTCCAGAACGGGCTCGCGGTCTCCGGCGACTACATGTCCGCCGCGTCGTTCCTGGGCATCGCCGGCGCCATCGCCCTCTTCGGCTACGACGGCTTCCTGTACTCCATCGGCTTCCTGGTCGCCTGGCTGGTGGCGCTGCTGCTGGTCGCCGAGCCACTGAGAAACTCCGGCCGCTACACCATGGGCGACGTCCTCGCCTACCGCATGCGGCAACGCCCGGTGCGCACCGCCGCCGGTACCTCCACCATCGTCGTCTCGATCTTCTATCTGCTGGCCCAGATGGCCGGCGCCGGTGTCCTGGTCTCGCTGCTGCTCGGCATCACCTCCGACGCCGGCAAGGTCCTCATCGTCGCCCTGGTCGGCGTCCTGATGATCGTCTACGTCTCCATCGGCGGGATGAAGGGCACCACGTGGGTGCAGATGGTCAAGGCCGTGCTGCTCATCGGCGGCACCATCCTGATCACCTTCCTGGTGCTGCTGAAGTTCAACTTCAACATCTCCGACCTGCTCGGCTCCGCCGCCGGCAACAGCGGCAAGGGCGCCGCCTTCCTGGAGCCCGGCCTGAAGTACGGCGGCAGCGGCACCACGAAGCTGGACTTCATCTCCCTGAGCATCGCCCTGGTGCTCGGCACGGCCGGCCTGCCGCACATCCTGATCCGCTTCTACACGGTGCCCAACGCCAAGGCCGCCCGTAAGTCCGTGAACTGGGCCATCGGCATCATCGGCGCCTTCTACCTGATGACCATCGCCCTCGGCTTCGGCGCCGCGGCGCTCATCTCCCAGGACGAGATCATCGCCTCCAACCCGTCGGGCAACACCGCCGCGCCGCTGCTCGCCCTGCATCTCGGCGGTGTCGACTCGGCCTGGGGCGCGATCCTGCTCGCCACCATCTCGGCGGTGGCCTTCGCCACCATCCTCGCCGTCGTGGCCGGCCTCACCCTGGCCTCGTCGTCGTCCTTCGCGCACGACATCTACGCCAACGTCATCCGCAAGGGCAGGGCGACCGGCGCGGAGGAGGTCCGCGCGGCCCGCTGGGCGACCGTCTTCATCGGCGTCGTCTCCATCGGCCTGGGCGCACTCGCCCGCGACCTCAACGTGGCCGGCCTGGTCGCCCTGGCATTCGCGGTCGCCGCCTCCGCCAACCTGCCGACCATCCTCTACAGCCTCTTCTGGAAGCGCTTCACCACCCGGGGCGCGCTGTGGTCGATCTACGGCGGTCTGACCGTCGCCGTCGGTCTGGTGCTGTTCTCACCGGTCGTCTCCGGCGCCCCCAAGGCGATGTTCCCCGACGTCGACTTCGCCTGGTTCCCGCTGCAGAACCCCGGCATCATCTCCATCCCGTTCGGCTTCCTGATGGGCTGGCTCGGCACCGTCCTGTCCAGGGAGGAGCCCGACACCGGCAAGTACGCGGAGCTGGAGGTCCGCTCCCTGACCGGCACCGGAGCCCACTGAGCGCACCCCCCCGCACGGCCCCGTCGTAGGTCCCTACGACGGGGCCGCGCCGTACCTCGTGGCTTCCGGCCGCTGTCGATGTCAGCGCGGTCACGTAGGCTCGCAGATGTCGGGGAGAGAGATGCTCCGCCGATCCGCGTCGAGGGAGGGGGCCCAGTGCTCATCGACACCTACGGCCGTGTGGCCACCGACCTGAGGGTCTCGCTGACCGACCGCTGCAATCTGCGCTGCACCTACTGCATGCCCGAGGAAGGCCTGCAGTGGCTGGCCAAGCCCGATCTGCTCACCGACGACGAGATCGTCCGTCTGATCGACATCGCGGTCACCTCGCTGGGCATCGAGGAGGTCCGGTTCACCGGCGGCGAGCCGCTGCTCCGCCCCGGCCTGGTCGGCATCGTCGAGCGGGTCGCCGCCCTGCAGCAGCGCCCCCAGATGTCCCTCACCACCAACGGCATCGGTCTGAAGCGCACCGCGACGGCTCTGAAGGAAGCCGGCCTGGACCGGGTCAATGTGTCGCTGGACACGCTCCGCCCCGACGTCTTCAAGACCCTCACCCGCCGTGACCGCCACCACGACGTCCTGGAGGGCCTGCACGCCGCCCGAGAGGCCGGCCTGACCCCGGTCAAGGTCAACTCCGTCCTGATGCCGGGGCTCAATGACGACGAGGCGCCAGACCTGCTCGCCTGGGCGGTCGAGCACGACTACGAGCTGCGCTTCATCGAGCAGATGCCGCTCGACGCCCAGCACGGCTGGAAGCGCGACGGCATGATCACCGCCGGGGACATCCTGACCTCGCTGCGCACCCGCTTCGAGCTGGCCCCCGAGGGCTCGGAGGAGCGCGGCTCCGCCCCGGCCGAGCGCTGGGTCGTCGACGGCGGCCCGCACCGGGTCGGCGTCATCGCCTCGGTCACCCGGCCCTTCTGCGCCGCCTGCGACCGCACCCGGCTGACCGCCGACGGACAGGTCCGCACCTGCCTGTTCGCCCGGGAGGAGACCGACCTGCGCGCCGCCCTGCGCTCCGACGCCCCGGACGAGGAGATCGCCCGCATCTGGCGGCTGGCCATGTGGGGCAAGAAGGCCGGCGCCGGCCTTGACGACCCGGCGTTCGTCCAGCCGGACCGGCCGATGTCCGCGATCGGCGGGTGACGTCCGCCTCCGGGAGCGACCCGCGGGGTCAGCCGCCGGAGTCCCCGGGCGCCTCCCACTCCTCGAAGGCGACGACGTCCTTCAGAAAGCCCCGCACCCCGAGGAACTTCGACAGATGCTCCCGGTGGTCCTCGCACGCGAGCCACGTCTTGCGCCGCTCCGGGGTGTGGATCTTCGGGTTGTTCCAGGCCAGTACCCATACGGCGGCGGCACGGCAGCCCTTGGCGGAACAGATCGGCATATCGGGCTCAGCGGGAGTCACACGCCGACCCTAACCCGGTCGGCGCACCCCTCGGCGCCGCGCACCGGCACACCGCACCGGCGCACAAAAGGCGACGCCGAGCAGCCACGGGGGGAGCTGCCCGGCGTCGGTCCGTCGCTCCGACGGGGGATGCGGAGCGCCTACGAAGTATGTCACGGGTGACCCGCCGCCCGGCACCGGAACAGCATGATTGATCTGAGCTTTTCCTGAGCTTGGTGCGGAAGAGACCTCAGCCCGCCCTCACCGTGCGGCTCACGAGTGCTCGTGCGGCTCACCCTGCGCAGCCGCTCCCGACGGCGATCCCGAGGACGATTCCGACGGCGATCCCGAGGACGATTCCGACGGCGATCCCGAGGACGATTCCGACGGCGATCCCGGCCGTGCGCCCGGTCTCGCCCCGCGGTCCTCCGCGGCCGGCTCCGGATGGCCGCTCCCGGGTTCCGGATGCCGGCCCTCCGGTTCCGACGAGGTCAGCACCGGCCGGGTCGGACCGGCGACGAACGTACTGGGCAGCGACGGAGCGTTCTCCCGCCCGGCATTGGCGATCACCACCGCGATATAAGGCAGCACCGCCCCCAGCACCAGCGCCACGATCGCGACATGTCGCTCCACGTTCCACAGCGTGGCCGCGAGGATCACCGACAGTGTGCGGATCGACATCGAGATGACGTACCGGCGCTGCCGTCCGCGCACGTCCTCCTGGAGGCCCGTCCGGGCTCCGGTGATCCGGAATACCTGGGCGCCGCCGCCGCTGCCGTGCTTCCGCATCACATTCCACCGTCCGACCGCTTCGGCTCCCCGCCCCGCTCCGCCCGCGACCGCTCGGGGACACCGGTCCCGGACAGCTCCCACGGTACGCCGCGCCCGAGCCGCCCACGAGACCGGCCCCCGGACGGCCGTACCCGCCGTGCGCCGTTCGCGTCACCTGCCGAGACTTGCCGGTAATGCTCATCCGGAACGGGACGAGGAGGCAGCCATGGGCTGGTTGTGGGCGATCATCGTCGGATTCGTGCTCGGTCTGATCGCCAAGGCGATCATCCCGGGCAAGCAGCACAGCCCCCTGTGGCTGACCACCATCTTCGGCATGCTCGGCGCGATCATCGGCAACGCGATCGCCCGGGCCGCAGGCGTCGACGAGACCTCCGGCATCGACTGGTGGCGGCACCTCTTCCAGCTCGGCGCCGCGATCGTGATCGTCGCCGTCGGTGACCGGGCCTACATGTCGGTGCGCGGTGGACAGCGCACCGACACCTGACCGGCGGCCCCGGTGCCTCTGGCGGACGGGGACGACCGGCGGCGCGACGGGCACACGACGAGGGGCGGACCCCGGTCTCCGGATCCGCCCCTCGTCCGTGTGCGCTGCCGCTCAGCCGCCGGTGACCTCCACCGCTGCCAGGTTCTTCTTGCCGCGGCGCAGCACCAGCCAGCGCCCGTGCAGCAGGTCCTCCCCGGCGGTCACCGCGTCCTCCGCGGCGACCTTCACGTTGTTCACGTAGGCGCCGCCCTCCTTGACCGTGCGGCGGGCGGCCGACTTGCTGGCCACCAGGCCGACCTCGGCGAACAGGTCCACCACCGGGCCCGGCCGGGCGACCCGGATGTGCGGCACCTCGGAGAGCGCCGCGGCCAGTGTCCTCTCGTCCAGCTCCGACAGATCGCCCTGACCGAAGAGGGCCCGGGACGCGGCGATCACGGCCGCGGTCTGCTCGGCGCCGTGCACCAGCGTCGTCAGCTCCTCGGCCAGGGCCCGCTGCGCGGCCCGGGCCTGCGGGCGCTCCTGTGTCTGCCGCTCCAGCTCCGCCAGCTCCTCGGGGGACCGGAAGGAGAGGATCCGCAGGTACGGGGAGATGTCCCGGTCGTCGACGTTCAGCCAGAACTGGTAGAACGCGTACGGCGTGGTCATCTCCGGGTCCAGCCAGACGGCGCCGCCCTCGGTCTTGCCGAACTTGGTGCCGTCCGCCTTGGTCATCAGCGGTGTGGCGTAGGCGTGCACGGTGGCCTCCGGCTCCAGCCGGTGGATCAGGTCCAGGCCTGCCGTGAGGTTGCCCCACTGGTCGCTGCCGCCCTGCTGCATCGTGCAGCCGTACCTCCGGTGGAGCTGGAGGAAGTCCATGGCCTGCAGCAGCTGGTAGCTGAACTCGGTGTAGCTGATGCCTTCCGAGGACTCCAGGCGCCGGGCGACGGAGTCCTTGGTCAGCATCTTGTTGACCCGGAAGTGCTTGCCGATGTCCCGCAGGAACTCGATCGCGCCGAGCCCCTGGGTCCAGTCCAGGTTGTTGACCAGCACGGCCGCGTTCTCGCCCTCGAAGGACAGGAACGGCTCGATCTGGCCGCGCAGCCGGTCGACCCAGCCGGCCACCGTCTCCGGGTCGTTCAGCGTACGCTCCGCGGTCGGGCGGGGGTCGCCGATCAGCCCGGTCGCACCGCCGACCAGCGCCAGCGGCCGGTGCCCGGCCTGCTGGAGCCGGCGCACGGTGAGCACCTGCACCAGGTGTCCCACGTGCAACGACGGCGCGGTCGGGTCGAAGCCGCAATAGAACGTGACGGGACCGTCCGCGAGCGCCTTGCGCAAAGCGTCCTCGTCAGTGGACTGGGCGAACAGCCCGCGCCACTTCAGCTCGTCGACGATGTCCGTCACGGTTCTCGCGTCTCCTAGATGATCTTCAATGCCGAGCGTCGTTGATCGCCGGTGGACTTCGGCGGTCATCGACATGACCTTCCGGCGGTCGGGTGACAGCCGACTACGAGGTTATACGCCCCGGCTGACCGAGCTCATATGGAAATCCGGGATGCGCAGCGCGGGCACGGCGGCCCGGGTGAACCAGTCGCCCCACTCCCGCGGCAGCGTCCGCTCCGTCCGGCCCGCCTCGGTCGCCCGGCCCAGCAGGCTCACCGGCGACTCGTTGAACCGGAAGTTGTTCACCTCACCGGTCACCTCGCCGTTCTCCACCAGGTAGACGCCGTCCCGGGTCAGCCCGGTGAGCAGCAGCGTCGCCGGATCGACCTCGCGGATGTACCACAGGCAGGTCAGCAGGAGCCCGCGCCCGGTTCCGGCGACCATCTCGTCCAGGGACCGGTCCGTGCCACCGTCCATGACCAGGTTGTCGCCGGCCGGTGTGACGGGGAGCCCCGTCAGCGCGGCGCTGTGCCGGGTGGTGGTCAGATGCGCCAGCTCGCCCGCGCGGATCCACTCCGTGGCGTGTACCGGCAGCCCGTTGTCGAACACCGACTGGTCGCCCCCGGAGGAGTGCGCGATCACGAACGGCGCCGTCTCCAGACCGGGCTCGGCCGGATCGCTGCGCAGGGTCAGGGGCAGCTCGCTCAGCCGCTCGCCCACGCGGGTGCCGCCACCGGGCCTGGAGAACACCGTCCGCCCCTCGGCGGCGTCCCGCCCGGACGCCGACCACAGCTGGTAGACCAGCAGATCCGCCACCGCGGTCGGCGGCAGCAGCGTCTCGTACCGGCCCGCGGGCAGGTCGACGCGCCGCTCGGCCCAGCTGAGCCGCACGGCCAGCTCGGCGTCGAGCGCCTCGGGGTCGACGTCCTTGAAGTCCCGGGTGGTGCGGCCCGCCCACGCCGAGCGGGTGCGGTCCGGCGACTTGGCGTTCAGCTCCAGCGTCCCGGTGGGCAGGTCGCAGCGCAGCCGCAGCCCCGTGGACGTCCCGAGGTAGGTCGACACCATCTCGTGGTTGGCGAAGCCGTACAGCTCCCGTCCGCCGCCACGCGCGCGTGCGAACGCCTCGCCCAGCGCCGGAGCGAAGTCGGCGAAGACGGCGGACGAGGTCTCGGCCGGCGGATCGGCGAAGTCCGGGGCCTCCGGCACCCCGGTGACCAGCGGCTGCGCGTCCTCGGCCGGGCCGGCGTCGCGGGCCGCCGCCTCGGCCGCGCGCACCAGTGGCTCCAGCTCGTCCCGGGTCACCGCGGACCGGGACACCACCCCCGACGCCGTGCCCCGACCGCCGTCGACGGTGGCGACCACCGTGAGCGTGCGCCCGCGGGTGACGCCGTTGGTGGTGAGCGCGTTGCCCGCCCAGCGCAGATTGGCGGTGGAGTGCTCGTCGGCGATCACGACACAGCCGTCCGCCCGGGACAGCTCCAGCGCCCGCTCGACGATCTCGTGGGGCCTGTTCGTACGGGCGCTCATCGACCGGCCTCCTGCGTGGTGTTGAGGATGCTGACTCCCTTGAAGAGGGCGGACGGACAGCCGTGCGACACGGCGGCGACCTGCCCCGGCTGGGCCTTGCCGCAGTTGAAGGCACCGCCCAGGACATAGGTCTGCGGACCGCCGACGGCCGCCATGGAGCCCCAGAAGTCGGTGGTCGTCGCCTGGTAGGCGACGTCCCGCAGCTGTCCGGCGAGCCGCCCGTTCTCGATCCGGTAGAACCGCTGCCCGGTGAACTGGAAGTTGTAGCGCTGCATGTCGATCGACCAGGACCGGTCGCCGACCACGTAGACACCCAGGTCGACGCCTCCGATCAGGTCCTCGGTGGACAGCCCGCCCGGATCCGGCTGCAGCGACACGTTGGCCATGCGCTGCACCGGCACATGGCCGGGCGAGTCGGCGTAGGCGCACCCGTTGGACCGGTCGAAGCCGGTCAGCCGGGCGATGCGCCGGTCCAGCTGGTAGCCGACCAGCGTGCCGTCCTTCACCAGGTCCCAGGACTGCGCCTGGACGCCCTCGTCGTCGTAGCCGACGGTGGCCAGGCCGTGCTCGGCGGTGCGGTCCCCGGTGACGTTCATCAGCTCCGAGCCGTAGCGCAGCTTGCCGAGCTGGTCGAAGGTGGCGAAGGAGGTGCCGGCGTAGGCGGCCTCGTAGCCGAGGGCGCGGTCCAGTTCGGTGGCGTGCCCGATGGACTCGTGGATGGTCAGCCACAGGTTCGACGGGTCGACGACCAGGTCGTACAGCCCGGGCTCGACGCTGGGCGCCCGCATCTTCTCGGCGAGCAGCTCGGGGATCTCCGCCAGCTCCCGGTCCCAGTCCCAGCCGGTGCCCGTCAGGTACTCCCAGCCGCGGCCGGCCGGCGGTGCGAGGGTGCGCATCGAGTCGAACTCACCGCTGGAGTCGTCCACCGACACCGCGGTCAGCACCGGATGCAGCCGCACCCGCTGCTGCGTGGTCACGGTCCCGGCGGTGTCGGCGTAGAACTTGTTCTCGCGGACGGTGAGCAGCGACGCGTCCACATGGTCGACCCCGTCGGCCGCCAGCAGCCGGGAGCTCCACTCGGCCAGCAGCCCCGCCTTCTCCCCGTCGGGCACGGTGAACGGGTCGATCCCGTACGCGGAGATCCAGGTCCGGTCGGCGTGCACCGGCTCGTCGGCGAGCTCGACGTGCTCGTCCGACCCGGCGGCCTTGATCACCTGCGCGGACAGCCTGGCCATCGCCACCGCCTGCGAGGCGACCTTGGCGGCGGCGTCCAGGGTGAGGTCGACCCCGGAGGCGAAGCCCCAGGTGCCGCCGTGCACCACCCGAACCGCGTACCCGAGGTCGGTGGTGTCCGAGGAGCCGGAGGGCCTGGCGTCCCGCAGCCGCCAGGACGCGCTGCGGATCCGCTCCAGCCGGAAGTCCGCGTGCTCGGCCCCGAGCGCACGCGCGCGTGCGAGGGCGGCGTCGGCGAGGGGGCGTAGGGGGAGGCCCGTGAAGGCCTCGTCGAGGCTGTGAGGCACCGGCGTCTCTTTCTGTCGGCGTGGGCGTGTGCGGGGTGGTCCGTGGTCGCTGAGCTCCGTGCTGGCTCCGATGATGTCGTCCAACCCTTCCGTGGACCACAGGTTTCCGGCCGGTCGGCGCTTCCTTTCTGTAGGGACCCGACAGTCAGTCCGGTAAGCCACTGTCGGTGCCCGATTGTCCGCGGGCGGTCCGCGCCCGATAGGTTTTCGGGGAAGCCGCCTGCTCTCCACGGGTCCGGGCGGGTGTGTCAGACCGCTATGGAAAGGGTGATCCGTTGAGCCGCTCGGTTCTCGTCACCGGAGGCAACCGGGGCATCGGCCTCGCCATCGCCCGCGCGTTCGCCGAGGCCGGTGATAAGGTCGCCGTCACATACCGCTCGGGTGAACCCCCGGCCGCCCTCACGGATCTGGGCTGCCTCGCCGTCAGGTGCGACATCACCGACGCCGAGCAGGTGGAGCAGGCCTACAAGGAGATCGAGGACGCGCACGGTCCCGTCGAGGTCCTGGTCGCCAACGCCGGCGTCACCAAGGACCAGCTGCTCATGCGGATGTCCGAGGAGGACTTCACCTCCGTCCTCGACACCAACCTCACCGGCACCTTCCGGGTCGTCAAGCGCGCAAACCGGGGCATGCTGCGCGCCAAGAAGGGCCGCGTCGTCCTCATCTCCTCCGTCGTCGGTCTGCTCGGCAGCGCGGGGCAGGCGAACTACGCCGCCTCCAAGGCCGGCCTGGTCGGCTTCGCGCGCTCCCTCGCCCGCGAGCTGGGCTCGCGCAACATCACCTTCAACGTCGTCGCCCCCGGCTTCGTCGACACCGACATGACCAAGGTGCTCAGCGAGGAGCAGCGGGCCGGCATCGTCTCGCAGGTCCCGCTCGGCCGGTACGCGCAGCCGGAGGAGATCGCCGCTGCGGTGCGGTTCCTCGCCTCGGACGACGCCTCGTACATCACTGGAGCCGTCATCCCCGTTGACGGCGGACTGGGAATGGGTCACTGATCACCATGAGTGGAATCCTCGAGGGCAAGCGCGTCCTGATCACCGGTGTGCTGATGGAGTCCTCCATCGCCTTCCACACCGCGAAGCTGGCCCAGGAACAGGGCGCCGAGATCATCCTCACCGCGTTCCCGCGGCCCACGCTGACCGAGCGCATCGCCAAGAAGCTGCCGAGGCCCACCAAGGTCATCGAGCTGGACGTCACCAACGACGAGCACCTCGGGCGGCTGGCCGACATCGTCGGCGAGGAGCTCGGCGGCCTCGACGGCGTGGTGCACTCGATCGGCTTCGCGCCGCAGGACGCGCTCGGCGGCAACTTCCTGAACACCCCGTTCGAGTCCGTGGCCACGGCCATGCACGTCTCGGCGTTCTCCCTGAAGTCGCTCACCATGGCCTGCCTGCCGCTGATGCAGAACGGCGGATCGGTCGTCGGCCTCACCTTCGACGCGCAGTACGCCTGGCCGCAGTACGACTGGATGGGCCCGGCCAAGGCGGCCCTGGAGGCCACCAACCGCTACATGGCGCGCGACCTGGGCAAGCAGAACATCCGCTGCAACCTGATCTCCGCGGGCCCGCTCGGCTCCATGGCCGCCAAGTCCATCCCGGGCTTCAGCGATCTGGCGTCGGTGTGGGACACCCGCTCCCCGCTGGAGTGGGACCTGAAGGACCCGGAGCCGACCGGCCGCGGCGTCGTCGCCCTGCTCAGCGACTGGTTCCCGAAGACCACGGGCGAGATCATCCACGTCGACGGCGGGCTGCACGCCATCGGCGCGTGAGCGGCCGGCCGCCCCGTACCGCCTGACGTACCAGGGCCCGCACCCGGCAGGGTGCGGGCCCTCGGCGTGTCACCCGTTCGGCGCCACCGGCCGGGCGGGCGCGGCGTCAGCAGCGCACTGTGGAGCAGGAGTCCCCCCACGCGGAAGTACGAGTCCCTCACGCGGGATGACGAGTCCTGCACGCGCTTCCCTCCCCAGCACGGCCGAGGAGGTCCCCCTTGTGCGCTCATACCGCCGCCCGGCCTCGGCGGCCGTCGCCGTCGCCTTTGTGATCGCCCTGCCGTTCGAAGTGCTGGCCCACGCGCGCGTGGGCGCCCCGGAACGCGCGCGCGGACCGGAGCGCGCGCACGCCGCAGGTGACGACTCCGGCGACTCCGACGCACCGGAGCAGCTGTTCGGATCCACGTGCCGGGTGCGCATCAAGGGCTCCCGGGTGACCGCGTACTGTCACAACCCCTATCCCGAGCCCGACCGCGTCAGCCTGCACGTCGAGTGCGCCCGCTGGTGGGACGTGGACAGTGACAGCACCCCGGTGACGGCCGGTCCCGCCCAGACGGTGCGGCTGGACGGGCGCTGCTGGAAGGAGGTCCGCACCGCGTGGGTCAGCCACCGGAGGGAGCGCTGAACCGGCCCGGGCGGCAGAGGAACGGATAGCCCGCCGCCTCGGTCTGCGCCGTCGCGGTGTCACCCGCCCGGATCGCGTCGACCAGCCGGGTGTGGTCCATATGCGTCTCCGGGGTGAGCTCCTCGCCCACGTCCCCCCGGAGCCAGTCCCGCATCACCTCGCCGAGGTCGGCGTAGAGCGCGGTCAGCACGTCGTTGTGGGAGGCGGCCACGACCGCCAGATGGAAGGTGGCGTCCGCCGCCACGAACGCCTCCGCATCGCCGGAGTCCCAGGCTTCCTCGCGGCGCAGCAGCAGCGCGTCCAGCTGTTTGAGGTCCTTCTCGGTGCGTCGCTCGGCCGCCAGCCGGGCCGCGGCCGACTCCAGGGTGGAGCGCAGCTCGGCGATGTGCCCGGGATCGGCGTCGGCGAAGCGGCGGTGCATCACGCCGGCCAGCTCGCTCGTCGCCACGACATACGTGCCCGAACCCTGGCGGATGTCCAGCAGCCCGTTGTGGGCCAGGGCACGGACGGCCTCCCGGACCGTGTTGCGCGCGACGCCGAGCTGCTCGACCAGCTCGGGCTCGGTCGGGATGCGGGAGCCGACCGGCCACTCGCCCGAGGCGATCTGCTGCCGCAGGGCGGAGATGACCTGCTCGGACAGTGCCGAACGGCGGGGATGGCTCAGGGGCATGGCTCACCTTTGCACAGAAGCTCCGGCGGCGGGCAGCACGGCCGCGGACGATCGAGTGGACAGTCAATCATCCCATGATTCTATGATGGGCCTCATGGCAAGCGAGGAAACACGGACGGTGGAGTCCACGACCGTCACCACCCCGGCCGCACGGGACGCCCGGGCGGCCGAGGCAACCTCGGACCCCCGGGGGACCGCCGGGTCCGCCGTGTCGGCACTGTCGGCCGACTTCGCGGCGTCCCCGGCGTCCCCGGCGTCCGGGCCGGGGGAGACCGGCGCCGGGGAGAACCGGGCAGCGCAAGTGCACGGCACGCGCGCGTGGCCCGCCTGGCGGACCCGGCTGCTCGTCCTCGGCATCGTGCTGGCCGCCCTGAACCTCCGCCCGGCCATCACCAGCCTCGGCGCGCTCCTCGAAGAGGTCCGCGACGGACTCGGCATGAGCGGCAGCGTGGCCGGACTCCTCACCTCCGTCCCCCCGCTCTGCTTCGCCGTCTTCGGCGTCACCGCCCCGCGGCTGGCCCGCCGCTTCGGACCCGGCGCGGTGGTGTGCGCCGGCATGGCCGCGATCACCGCCGGACTGCTGATCCGCCCGTACGCCGGCAGCACCGCCGCCTTCCTCGCCGCCAGCGCCCTCGCGCTCATGGGCATCGCGGTCAGCAACGTCCTGATGCCGGTCATCGTCAAGCGCTGGTTCCCCGACCGGGTCGGGTCCATGACCGGCCTGTACTCGATGGCCCTCGCCTTCGGCACCTCCGTCGCCGCCGCGGCGACCGTGCCCCTGACCGGCGCACTGGACGGCGACTGGCAGCCCGGCCTGGCGGTCTGGGCCGTGCCGGCGGCGGCGGCCGTCCTCCCGTGGCTGGCCTTCGTACGCAACCGCGAGAGCACGCCCGTACCGGGCCCCGCCGCGCCGGGCGCCGACCGGAGCGGGCGGCAGCCCGCGCTGCGGATCACCCGCAGCCGGACGGCCTGGGCCCTGGCCGTCTTCTTCGGTCTCCAGGCCACCGGCGCCTACATCACGATGGGCTGGATGGCGCAGGTCTTCCGGGACGCGGGTGTGCCCGCCGGCACCGCGGGACTGCTGCTGGCCGTCACCATGGTCATGGGGGTGCCGCTGGCGTTCGTCATCCCGCGCGTGGCCACGCGGCTGCCCCGGCAGGGCCCGATCGCGCTCGTGCTCGGCGTGTGCGGCCTGGCGGGCTACGCCGGCCTGTACTTCGCGCCCGCCGCGGGCGCCTGGGCCTGGGCGGTGCTGCTCGGCGTCTCCAACTGTGCCTTTCCGCTGGCCCTCACCATGGTCGGCATGCGGGCCCGCACCGGTGCGGGCGTCGCCCAGCTGTCGGCCTTCGCGCAGAGCACCGGCTATCTGATCTCCATCCCCGGCCCCCTGCTGGTGGGCGTGCTCTACCAGCACAGCGGAGGCTGGGGCCTGCCGATCGCGCTGATGAGCGCCCTGATGGTGCCGCAGATGCTGGTCGGCGTCCTGGCCGGCCGCGACCGCACGGTGGAGGACGAGGCGGCCCGCTGACCGCCTCCCGGGCGGGGGGTGCGAGACTGGGCGCATGCCAGTCCTCGACCCGAACCCCCGGCACGGCCAGAAGAAGATGCTGCTCGTCTTCGGCTCCTTCCTCGCGATCTTCGTGATCATCGGCATCGTGGCGACCCTCGTCGCGCCGTGACCGCGCCCCTCCTCTCGGGGGAGGGGTGGGGGTAACCCCCGATCCCCTAGGGGGTCAGGGTCAGGGTCAAGTGGGTGGATCTCCGGATGGGTTGGCGCGCAGGGACTCCGTAGCCTCGAGATGTGACCGCGGCAGGCGGTCGCGGACCCGGATCACCGGTCCAGGCACGCCCGAAGGCCAGCGGAGGCACTCATGTCGGCCCCTACGCACACCCGGCCCCACCCGGCTCCCCGGGGCGGCGTGGACACCCGGCTCCCCTGGTGGGCCCTCGCTCTGCCGACGCTCGCCTTCGTCACCCTGCTCGCGCTGATACTGAACCCGTCGGAGGCACACGCGGCCACCGACGCCCCCGCGCTCACCCCCCTGCTGGAGCGGCTGTGGCAGCTGATCGCCGGCTGACCCCCGGTGCCGCGCCGGGACCCACCGGCCGGGCCACCGGGGCGCGTGGACGGGCCCGGACGCCCCGTTCCCGCCTCCAGGGCGAGAACCCGCATGTCAACTCCCTGCGCCCCATGGCCTGTTTCATGCGAAGCTGGGGTGCATGAGCGTCGCAGAACCCCGCACGATTGTCCTCTTCCGGCATGCGAAAGCCGACTGGCCACAGGTGACCGACCATGAGCGACCGCTCGCTGATCGGGGCCGCAAGGACGCCGCGGAGGCCGGACGTCGGCTGGCCGACACCGGCATCCCCTTCGACCAGGCCCTGTGCTCGACCGCGGTCCGGACCCGGGAGACCTGGAAGCTCGCCGTCCAGGAGTTCCCGCAGCGGCCGAAAACCGTCTACGAGGAGCGGGTCTACGAGGCCTCGCCCGGCGAGCTGATCGCCCTGCTCAACGAGACCCCCGACGACCTGCGGAGCGTTCTGCTGATCGGCCACAACCCCGGCGTGCACGGACTCGCCGACATCCTGGCCGGCTCGGCCGAGGGCGAGGCCCATGAGCGGATGGGGCGGCGCGGCTTTCCCACCGCCGCCTTCGCCGTCCTGTCCTTCACCGGTTCCTGGAAGGCCCTCGAGCCCGGCGTCGCCACGCTGCGCGACTACTGGGCGCCGACCGACTGACCCGCCCCGCCGACGCGCCGGGCCCGGCGCCGCTGCCTGCACCACGCGCAGATGCCGGGCCCCGCGCCCGCCGAGCCGCCGCGTCGGCGGGGCGGCGGGCCGGCTCGCGGGCCGGCCGCGCTTTCCCGGTCGGCCCCGCTCAGATTCCCTCCGCGAGCTGCTGGTCGAGCGTGTCCGCCGCCTCGACCTCCTCGCGCGTGACACCCAGCAGATACAGCACCGTGTCCAGGAACGGCACGTTCACCGCGGTGTGTGCCGCCTCGCGCACCACCGGCTTGGCGTTGAAGGCGACCCCGAGCCCGGCCGCGTTCAGCATGTCCAGGTCGTTGGCGCCGTCCCCGATCGCCACGGTCTGCGACAGCGGCACGCCCGCCTCGGCGGCGAACCGGCGCAGCAGCCGCGCCTTGCCCGCACGGTCCACGATCTCGCCGCTGACCCGGCCGGTCAGCTTCCCGTCGACGATCTCCAGCGTGTTGGCCTGGGCGAAGTCCAGTCCCAGCCGCTCCTTGAGATCGTCGGTCACCTGCGTGAACCCGCCCGAGACGACCCCCACCTGGTAGCCGAGCCGCTTCAGGGTGCGGATCAGGGTGCGCGCACCCGGCGTCAGCCGCACCTCGCTGCGCACCTTGTCCACCACGGACGCGTCCAGCCCCTTCAGCAGTGCCACGCGTGCGTGCAGCGACTGCTCGAAGTCCAGCTCCCCGCGCATCGCGGCCGCCGTCACCTCGGCGACCTGGTCCTCGCAGCCCGCGTGCCCCGCGAAGAGCTCGATCACCTCGTCCTGGATGAGCGTGGAGTCCACGTCCATCACGACCAGCCGCTGCGCCCTGCGGTGCAGTCCGGCGGCCACGACCGCGACATCCACGCCGAGGGCCGCGGCGTCCGTGACCAGCGTGGTGCGCAGTGGCTCGGTCTCCACACCGGACACGGCGAACTCGACCGCCGTCACCGGGTATTTGGCCAGCCGGAAGATACGGTCGATGTTGCCGCCGGCCCGGGTGATCCGGGCGGCGATCGCCGCGGTCGCCTCCGAGGTGAGCGGGTGGCCGAGCACGGTGACCAGGGAGCGGCCGAGGCCACGCGGCCGGTTGTCGCCCTTCCCCGAGATGATCTCGGCCTGCATCTTCATCGACTCGGCCCAGCTGTGCACCGTCGCCCGCAGATCGCCCTCCAGCCCACGTGGCGGCTCGGTGACGAGTGCGCACAGCACGATCCGGCCACGGGTGACGACCTGCTCGATGTCGACCACGTCGACGGAGTAGGCGGCGAGGGTGTCGAACAGCCCCGCCGTGATGCCCGGCCGGTCCTTGCCGAAGATCTTGACGAGCAGGGTGGGGACGTCGGAGGTCTGCGAAGCGCTCATGGTGTTCTTACGGTATCCGGCACCCGGTGCCGCGCGCCCCCGAGGTCCGTCAGGCGGACACGGAACACTGGATGGCGTTCCGGTGGCGCGGACCTTACGGGGCGGGTCCCGCGCGGACCCCGGCCGCCGCTGCGGAGCACGTCACCGGACGTCCGCGGCCCGGTCGGCCGCCCGCGTCCCGCCGCCGGCATCACCGGCCGTCCCCCGGCTGCCGCCGCGGTGGCGCCGGCGGGGGCGGCGGCGGGGGCGGAGGGCCTTCGCCCCACCGGACCGGGCCCCGGCCCCCGGAGCCCCTGCCGGAGCCCTTCCCGGGACCGGGAGGCCGCCGCGGCCCGCGGGGCGGCAGCACCGGCCCGGCGACGGTGGGCGCGCCGTACACGTCACCGCCGCCCGCGGGCCGGTCCTCGGGCTCCCGCAACTCCTCCGGCACCCGGAGATACGGATTGGTGTCGGGGTCGGGCGGCCGGTAGGGCACCGCCGGCGCATACGGCCCGGGCGCTCCGGCGAACGGCATGCCCCGCTCGCTCGCCGCTGCGCCCGCCGTCCCTGCCGCACCGGCACCCCGTGCCAGCGGCGCCGCCCGCCGCCCCGCCGCCCCGGTCGCCCGGGCGAGCAGCGCCCCGGTCGCCCCCGCCCCCGTGCCCCACGCGGCACCCAGCGCCAGGGCCATGCCCACGTTGCCGTGCAGGCCGATCCCCGCCCCGAACGCGTCGAACCCGAGCACGGAGAGCGAGGCGTCCACGGACACTCGCGTCAACCACGCCAGCAGCCCCAGCGCCACCGCGGCCACCACCCCCAGCCGCACGCCACAGACTCCGGCGAACCGGAGCGGGCCTCCCGCGCGCCCGTCACCGACCGCGCCCCGGTCCTCCGCCGCTCCCGGACCCGCCCCGGACCCGCCCCGGCCCCCCGCAGCCCCCGGCACCCCGGTGCCCGGCTGGTTCCCGTGGGGTGGCGGGGTGTTCCCGGTCGCGCCGGGCCGGGGGGCACCCCTCCCCGGCGCCCGGGTCTCCGGTCCCGCCGCCCAGGGCGCTCCGGCCCCTGCCGAGTCCGCCCCCGGTGCGCCCGCCCGGGGCACCCCGGGCATCCCTGCTCCGGGTCCACCCGCTCCAGGTCCCTGCGCTCCATGCGCTCCAGGCACCCCGGTGCCCGGCTGGTTCCCGTGGGGTGGCGGGGCGTTCCCGGTCGCGCCGGGCCGGGGGGCACCCCTCCCCGGCGCCTGGGTCTCCGGTCCCGCCGCCCAGGGCGCTCCGGCCCCTGCCGAGTCCGCCCCTGCCGAGTCCGCCCCCGGTGCGCCCGCCCGGGGCAGGCCCGCCCCGGGCACCCCCGGCGCTCCCGGCAGGCCGCCGACGCCGTCGGCACCGCCCCCGTCCGAACCGACCGCACCCCCTGCTCCCGAGCCCACCGAGGCCCCCGGGGCGCCGGTGCCGTCGCGGCCGCCCGCCGTCTCCCGCCGCCCCGCGCCATGGCCGTGTGTCCGGGCGGTACCGCCGGACACCGGCGTCCGTGCCGCCGTCAGCACCCCGGCCAGCAGCATCAGCAGCGCCGCTGCGACGCCCAGCAGCCACACCCGGCCGTCCAGCTCCGCCAGCCGCTCCAGCGTGACCGGCTCGCCCGCCCGCACGCTCAGCAGCTCGTCCAGCGGATCCGGGAGGAGCCGCGCCAACGCGCCGGTCGCCTGCCCGTCCCACGGCACGAAGAGGCCGATCGGCACACCGACCCACACCCCGTTCGGCGCCCCCAGCAGCGCCGCGCCCGCGATCCGCCGCGGATGGTCGTCGCCGATCGCCGCGTACGCCGCCGCGGCGAACCCGGCCGCCACCGCCGCCATCAGCGCCGTGACCACGGCGGACACCGCCGGCCGCACCACCCGGTGCACGGCGTCCCAGCCGTACGGCAGGGGAGTGCGGCGCGAGGCGAGCAGAGCGATCAGCAGCACCCCGGCCGACCAGGCGAACCCGCCGAGCAGGGTGGGCCCGGTGGCCACGGTGAAGCCCACCGCCGCCTCGGCATCGACGAGATCAGCGATCCGCTCGGGCAGCAACCCGCCGATGTCCCCGATATCCCCGATGCCCCCGACGTCCCCGAGCCCGGGGATCTCGACGCCACCGCCCCCGTCGGGCAGCTCGTCCACCCCCAGCGAGCCCCCGTCGATCGTGATGACATCGTGGCCCACCCAGGCCAACCCGCCCAGCATCGCCAGGAACAGGGCGACCACCGCACCAGCGCGGGCGAGGAGTTCGGCGGCCGAGACCACAACTCCCGCCGTGCGCAACGACCTCAGGAAGAAGAAGGACAGCAGCAGCGCCCCGGCCAGGCTGACGCCCAGTGGCGTGATGTCGATGGCGGTGTGCGCCTCGGCATGGTCCAGCCCGAACGCCGAGACATCACCGGACGGAGTGACCGAACCCCCCGCCGCCAGCGCCACCACCGCCGCCGTCATCGGCCCCAGCGAGCCCGCCGCATCCGCCCCGAGCAGATGCAGCCCGAACGCCGCCGTACTCGCCATGCCGATCAACGCCCAGCTCACCGAGGCGATCGCGGACAGCAGGACGTCCGCCCACGGCACCCTCCTCGCGTACTCCCCGGACCCCACACTCATGGACACGCTCATGGCAGACCCCCCGATCCGCTGTGCGGCCGGACCGCCGCACTTGTCCCCCTCGCGTGGAATACCACTCTCCGGCCAGGTTTCAACCCCGTCGACGGAACCCGTGCACACGCCCGGACGCGGTCTTCACAAGGCCCGACTTTCGGTCAGGGGGCCGAGCCTGAAATAGTTCCCCCCGATGTTCGACATCCCTAGACTCCCCGCGACGGGGGTAACTCGGGGGACAACTCAGTGGGGCATGGAGTGCCGGAACTCGTACTGGAATCGAATGGACGGACGTGGACGCTCGATCCGTCCAGGTCTTACAGCATCGGACGCGATCCGCAGGGGGACATCGTGTTCGACGACGCCAGGGTCTCCTGGCGTCACGCCACGGTCAGTCACAACGGCCGCAGTTGGGTCATCGAGGACCACGGCAGCACCAACGGCACGTTCGTGCAGGGCCAACGGATCCATCACCTGGAGCTCGGCGCAGGCTCGGCCGTCAACCTGGGCAACGCGACCGACGGACCGCAGCTGAACCTGTCCGGCGCCGCGGCCCAGGTCGCCGCCCCGCCGGTACAGCCCCAGCAGCAGCCGTACGCCGGGCAGGGCGCACCGCAGGGCTGGGCCTCGCAGGCCCCCGCCCCGCAGCAGGCGCCGCACCCGCAGGCGGCACAGCAGCCCGCGCAGGCCGGCTGGCAGCAGCCGCAGCAGGGCGGTGCACCGCACATCCCGCAGCAGCACGGCAACGGCGGCGCGGCGGGGGCGCCGCCGATGTACGGCGACCGCAGCCCGACCACGTTCCACCAGTTCTCGCTCGGCCGCGTCATGCGCATCGGCCGCGCGCTGGAGAACGACCTGGTCGTCTCCGACCTGCAGGTCTCACGGAACCACGCCGAGTTCCACGCCACGCCCGACGGCCGCATGGAGATCCGCGACCTCGGTTCGCACAACGGCACGTACGTCAACGGCCAGCCGATCGCCAAGGGCGGCTCGCAGCTGCTCGGCCCGACCGACGTGGTCGGTGTCGGCCACTCGACGTTCCGGATCGTCGGCGACCGGCTGGAGGAGTTCGTCGACACCGGTGAGGTGTCCTTCTCCGCCCGTCATCTGACCGTCACCGTCGACGGCGGCAAGCAGATCCTCAAGGACGTCTCCTTCGGCGTCCCGGAGAAGTCGCTGATCGCGGTGATCGGCCCGTCCGGCTCCGGCAAGTCCACCCTGCTCAAGGCGCTGACCGGCTACCGGCCCGCCAACCAGGGTGAGGTGCTCTACGACAACCGGGACCTGTACAAGCAGTTCGCCGAGCTGCGCCAGCGCATCGGTCTGGTCCCGCAGGACGACATCCTGCACAAGGAACTGACCGTCAAGAAGGCCCTCACCTACGCGGCCAAGCTGCGCTTCCCCGCCGACACCACGGCGGCCGAGCGTGCGGCCCGTATAGACGAGGTGCTGCGCGAGCTCAAGCTCGACATCCACAAGGACAAGAAGGTCACCTCGCTCTCCGGCGGTCAGCGCAAGCGCGTGTCCGTCGCCCTGGAGCTGCTGACCAAGCCGTCGCTGATCTTCCTCGACGAGCCGACCTCCGGCCTCGACCCGGGCATGGACCGCGACGTCATGCAGCTGCTGCGCGGCCTCGCCGACGACGGCCGCACCGTCCTGGTGGTCACCCACTCGGTGGCCGAGCTGGCACTGTGTGACAAGCTCCTGGTGATGGCCCCGGGCGGCTCGGTCGCCTACTTCGGCCCGCCCGAGGAGGCGCTCAACTTCTTCGGCTACGACACCTGGGCCGATGTCTTCTCCGCCTTCGAGAACTACCGCGACTACGACTGGGCGGGCCGCTGGAAGGGCTCGCAGCACTACCAGATGTACGCCGCGGACATCGACGCCGTCGCCCCGCAGGCCGTACAGATGCCGCAGATGCAGGCGATGAAGCCGCCCAAGCCGCAGGGCTGGATGTCCCAGTGGGTCACGCTGGTGCGCCGCTACATCTCGGTGATCGCCTCCGACAAGGGCTTCCTCGCCCTGATGGTGATCCTGCCGGCCGTCCTCGGCGCGGTGAGCCTGCTGATCGACCCGGACCGGGGCCTGCTGCCCAACCCGGCCAACCCGCAGACCGGCCGGATCATCCCGAACGGCACGGCGACCACGGTGCTGCTGATCCTCGCGGTCGGCGCCTGCTTCGCGGGCGCCGCCAACTCCGTCCGCGAACTGATCAAGGAACGGGTCATCTATGAACGGGAACGCGCCACCGGCCTGTCCCGTTCCGCGTACCTGATGTCCAAGGTGTTCGTGCTCGGCATGATCACCGTCGGCCAGGGGCTGCTGGTCGGTGTGATCGGCTTCTCCACCCGGGAGATCCCGGAGGAGGGCCTGGTCCTCGGCGGCTTCACCCTGCTCGAGCTGTCCCTGCCGATCATGGCGCTGGGCTTCACCTCGATGATGTTCGGCCTCATCATCTCGTCGCTGGTGAAGACCGCCGAGAAGACCATGCCCCTGCTGGTGATGTTCGCGATCATCCAGGTCGTCTTCACCGGCTGTCTCTTCGCCCTGAACGGCACGGTCGGCGTCAACCAGTTCTCCTACCTGATGCCGTCCCGCTGGGCGGTCGCCGCGGCCGGCGCCACGCTGGACTTCAACCGGATCAGCCCGCCGGAGAAGGGCGCCGAGACCGACCCGCTGTGGGAGCACACGGTCGGCGCCTGGGGCATGGACATGGTCGCTCTGATCGCCCTCGGGGTGCTCTGCGGCTTCTTCGTGGCCCGCTTCCTGCGCCGCCACGAGCCCGAGGTCATGCGCAAGTAGGACCGCGCCGCACGCGCCCGCGGCCCGTGGACGTCCCGAAGGGCGGCACCCCGTCAGGAGGGTGCCGCCCTTCGGCGTTCGGCTTGGCGTCGTGCGAGAAGAGGTCCGCGCCGACCTCAGTACGCGCTGTTGACGTTGTCGATCGTGCCGTAGCGGTCGGCCGCGTAGTTGGCGGCGGCCGTGATGTTGGCGACCGGGTCGTAGATGTCCCAGGACGTGCCCGGTACGTGGTACGCCTGGAAGGTCGGCGGGATCACCTGGAGCAGACCCTTGGACGGGATGCCGTTCTGGGCGTTGATGTCCCAGTTGTTGATCGCGTTCGGGTCGCCCGAGGACTCGCGGATGATGTTCTTGTGCAGGCCGTGGTAGGAGCCCGGGATGCCCTTGGCCTCCATGATGTCCAGGGCCTCGGTGATCCAGCCGTGCAGGTTGTCCGCGTAGCTCTTGGCGGAGACCTGCTTGACCGGGGCGCGCTCGGCGGACCGGGCGGCGGCCTCCTTCGCGGCCCGCTCCTGCGCCGCCTTCTCCGCCGCGGCCTCCTTCTCGGCGGCGGCCTCGGCAGCCGCCTCCTTGCGCGCCTCGATGGCCGCGACCTTCTCGTCGGCACCGGCGATCTGGTCGGTGACGCTGGCCTTGACGTCCTTGATCGGCTCGGCGCTGTAGGACACCTTGGGTGCAGGGGCGGCCTCGGTCGTGGCCGTCTCGGCACCGGCGGGGATCGCGGAGAGCGCCACGGCGGCGGCACCGAACGTGCCGACACCGGCGATCGCGATCTTGCGGTGGCGGGTCAGGGCACGACTGCGGTCACGGGTGAAGATGCTCTGGGGCATCTGGGGCATCTTGAGCATGCGAAAGGGACCTCTTCGAATAGCGCGGAGGTCGCTCACGTCCGGCGGGGAACCGGGGTGCTTACGGCACGAACGCCGTGGGCGGGGACCCGCGGCGCTGAGCGACGGGAGCAATTCTTAGCGGCCGCAAAATTCGGAGGCAAAGGTGTGACCTACGATCCCCGATAGTGGATCAGGGAACGGCAAAGCGGGGCAGATTGGACCATCTGCCCCGCTCAAAACGGACGAGTCGCTCTCCTACTCCCCTTCGTACGTGATCTGGACCCTATGTGCGGGCTCACACGGCCCGGAGATCCGTCTCACTCATCGTTGCCGAAGCAACTCATGCTGTGAGGTCCCTCCGCGGGAAGGAGGAGATGCAGGTCGCCGAACTCGTGCCACAGGTAGCGCCCGCGCACGGCCTCCCCGTACCCCCGGTCGATCGCCGCCCGCCCCGCGACCGCCTCCAGCATCAGCAGATGCGAGGCCTCCGGTTCGTGCAGCCCGGTCAGCAGCCCGTCCACCACCCGGACCCCCCGCTGAGGTGTGACCACCAGATCGGTCCACCCCCGACGCGGCCGTACGACGCCGTCGGTGCCGCCCGCCGACTCCACCGCCCGCACGGCGGTCGTCCCGACGGCGATCACCCGCCCGTCCCCCGCCTTCACCGCATTGATCAGCCGCGCCGACGCCGCCGGCACCGAGAACCGCTCCGGATACGGCGGCTCGTGCACCTCGGCCGAGGCCACCCCCGTGTGCAGCGTGACCGGCGCGAACTGCACCCCCCGGCTCACCAGCTCCGCCACCAGCCGCGCCGTGAACGGGCGCGCCGCACTCGGCATCTCCGCGCTGCCCGCCCCGTCCGCGGCGGGCAGCGCGAACACCGTCTGATACGCGGACAACGGCTGGTCGCGCTCCGTGTAGGAGTACCGGATCGGCCTGCCGTGGGCCCCGAGCAGCCCGGGGACGTCCACCCCTGCCACCCGCGTCCACCACAGGCGCTCGCCCCACGCACTCAGCGGCTCCTCCAGTGTCAGCAGACCGCCCCCCGGCAACCCCACCTCTGTACCCGCGCGTCCCGCACGCGCGCGCGTAGTGCCCCGCCCGTCCGGGTCGCGCAGCTCGACCGCCCACCGGCCGTCGTCCCCCCGAGTGGAGAAATGCACCACCACGCGCGCGTGCCCGATCCGCCCGTTGACCGCGGCGGCCAGTGTCCGCGAGGTGTTGACCACCAGCAGGTCCCCGGGACGCAGCAGCCGGGGCAGCTCCGGGAACGTGTGGTGCGCCACCTCCTCGCCACGCGACACCAGCAGCCGCACACCGTCCCGGTCCAGCCCCGGCCCGCGCTGCTCTACCGGCACCCGCGCCGACAGTTCCTCCGGAACCCTCGTCACCAGGGTCATCGCCGTCCCTCCAGCAGCGCAGGAGCCCCGAAGCGCCCGCTGGACGGCCGCTCGTCCAGCAGCCGCAGGAACGCCGGCACGACCCGGCGCGGATCCGGCCGCGGAGCGTCGTCGTCCGGGACGGCCGCCGCATACAGGTCCGTGGCCATGTCCCCGGGATCCACCGCCCAGACCCGCAGCCCCGGCTCCTCCACCGCCAGCACCGCCGCCAGCTGATCCAGCGCCGCCTTCGAGGCCCCGTAGCCGCCCCACGTCTCGTACGCCTCGGACGCGGCATCCGAACTGACCGTGACCACCGCACCCGCCGGTGCCGCCCGCAGCAGCGGCAGCGCCTCCTGCACCAGGCCCAGCGCCGCCACCGTGTTCACCTCCAGCGCCCGCCGCAGCCCGTCCAGCGGCAGCTCGTCCAGCCGCACCAGCGGCTCGGCACCGAGCGCGCTCGCACTGCTCACCACCAGGTCCACCCCGCCCAGCCGCCAGGCCGCAGCCACCAGCTCGGACCGGTGCCGGGCGTCCGTGACGTCCCCCGGCAGAGCCGTGACGCGCACGCCGTGCGACTCGAGCGCCACGGCCGTCTCCCTCAGCACCTCCGGGGTCCTGGCGTCCAGCACCAGATCCCAGCCCCGCCCGGCCAGGGCCGCTGCGAGCGCCCGGCCCAGCCCTTTCGACGCCCCCGTGATGATCGCTACCGGCATGGCACATCCCCTCGTCGTCCGCGCCTCCTGATCGGCGTGCCCTCACCGTAGGAACGCGGCCCCAACAGCCGCCTCGGGCGGCGGCCGCAACCCGCAGGGCCCTTCGCCCTAGTCCGCACGGGCGGGACCCGGGCCCTAGGTCCACCGGCCTAGGCGACGGCGGTCACAGGTCCGATCTGCGCCGCCGCACCCCGCCGGTACCGTGAGGACATGAGTCACGGCCCCCGGTCCGGCCTCGCCGCGGTCAGTTCCGCGCTGCTGGCCATGAGCAGGCATCTCGAGGTGCGCGACGTCCTCAAGACGATCGTCGCCTCCGCCCGCGAGCTGCTCGACGCGCAGTACGCCGCCCTCGGCGTCCCCGACGACCACGGCGGCTTCGCCCAGTTCGTCGTCGACGGCGTCAGCGACGAGCAGTGGAAGGCCATCGGCCCGCTGCCCCGGCAGCACGGCATCCTCGCCGCGATGCTGCAGGAGGCCGAGGTGGAGCGGCTCGCCGACGTCCGCAAGGACCCCCGCTTCGGCGGCTGGCCGTCCGCCCACCCCGACCTCGCCGACTTCCTGGGCCTGCCCATCCGCGACGGCGACGAGGTCATCGGCGCCCTCTTCCTGGCGAACAAGAAGTGTCCCAGGCCCTCGGGCGGCTGCGGCTTCACCGAGGACGACGCGGAGCTGCTCGGCATCCTCGCCCAGCACGCGGCCATCGCCCTGACCAACGCCCGCCTGTACGAGCGCAGCCGCGAGCTGACCATCGCCGAGGAACGCTCCCGTCTGGCCCACGAGCTGCACGACGCGGTCAGCCAGAAACTCTTCTCCCTGCGCCTGACCGCACAGGCCGCCGCCCGCCTCGTCGACCGTGACCCATCCCGTGCCAAGGGTGAGCTCCAGCAGGTCGCCGCCCTCGCCGCCGAGGCCGCCGACGAACTGCGCGCCGCCGTCGTCGAGCTGCGCCCCGCCGCCCTGGACGAGGACGGCCTCGTGGCCACCCTGCGTACCCAGATACAGGTCCTCGACCGGGCCCACAGCGCGCGCGTGACCTTCGCCGGGCACGGCGTGCGGGCCCTGCCCGCCGCCCAGGAGGAGGCCGTACTGCGCGTCGCCCAGGAGGCCCTGCACAACGCCCTGCGCCACTCCGGGGCCGAGCACGTCGACGTGACGCTGGACCGGCGCGGCCCCGGGGCGGTGCTGCGGATCACCGACGACGGCAGCGGCTTCGACCCGCGCACCGTCCGCCGGGCCGGACGCCACCTCGGGCTCGTCTCGATGCGCGACCGGGCGGGCGGTGTGGGCGGAAACCTGACCGTGGAATCGGCGCCCGGCAAGGGCACCACGATCGAGATGGAGGTCCCCGGTGGCTGAACCGATCAAGGTGCTGCTCGTCGACGACCACCAGGTGGTCCGCCGGGGCCTGCGCACCTTTCTGGAGGTGCAGGACGACATCGAGGTCGTGGGCGAGGCCGCCGACGGCGCCGAGGGCGTCGCCCGCGCCGAGGAACTGCAGCCCGACGTGATCCTCATGGACGTGAAGATGCCGGGCATGGACGGCGTCGAGGCGCTGCGCCGGCTCCGTGACCTGGACCACCCCGCGCGCGTCCTGGTCGTCACCAGCTTCACCGAGCAGCGCACCGTGGTCCCGGCGCTGCGCGCGGGCGCCGCCGGGTACGTCTACAAGGACGTCGACCCCGACGCGCTGGCCGGTGCCATCCGCTCGGTGCACGCCGGGCACATCCTGCTGCAGCCCGAGGTGGCGGGCGCCCTCCTCGCCGAGGACGAGGGCGGCTCCGGTGCGGGCCGGGCCGGTGCGCTCACCGACCGCGAGCGGGAGGTGCTGGGTCTGATCGCGGACGGCCGCTCCAACCGCGAGATCGCCCGCGCACTGGTGCTCTCCGAGAAGACGGTGAAGACCCATGTCTCCAACATCCTCATGAAACTGGACCTGGCCGACCGCACCCAGGCCGCCCTGTGGGCGGTGCGCCACGGGGTCACCGGCTGACACGCCCTCCCGGCGGGAGGCGGAGGCGGCAATTCGGAACGTTCCCCTCCGGGCAGAGATTCATACCGTCGTGGGAATGTCCCCCACATGGCGCATCCTTTGCCCCGCGGCGCCGTTCTCCAGTGCGTGCTGCGGCGACTGCCGCGGCAACCGCAAGGAGGGCTCGCAAGTGAAGAACCTGAAGAAGGCAGCGGCCGTGACCATGGCGGCCTCAGGACTGGTCGCCGCCGGTGCCGGCATGGCGTCCGCCACCGACGGCGCCGGCGCGCACGGCGAGGCCGTCGGCTCCCCGGGCGTCGTCTCCGGCAACGTCGTCCAGGCCCCGGTCCACATCCCGGTCAACGCCGTCGGCAACAGCGTCAACGTCGTCGGCGTGCTCAACCCGGCCTTCGGCAACCTCGGCCTCAACCGCTGACCTCGGTCCCTTGGTCCTGGCAACGCCGGCCGGCGCCTTCGGGCCGTCCGGCGTGCGAGGACAAGGCCGCTCAGGCCGACCCGGGGGTCCGGGGGCAGAGCCCCCGGTCTCCCGCACCGACGCCGGCCACGAACCGCGGAGACCTCACCGCACCCCCCGCTCCCGCTCCTCGACAACCGAGTTGTACGCAGCCACCTGCGCCCGCCGGGCCGTCCGCTCCACCGGCCGCAGCGCAGCCCCCCGCGCCGCCATCTCGGACGCGCTCACCGCACCCCCGTGCCCGTTGTCGTACGCCAGCGAGACCAGCGCCCCCACCCGCTGCGCCAGCTCCAGCACCCGCACCGCCCGCGGCGGGTACCCCGGCGCCAACACCTCCCGCCCCGCCTCCGCCCGCGCCCGGTACGCAGCGACCGCCGCCTCGGCCACCGGCCCCGACCCGGCCACGTCCAGCCGCGTCAGCATCTCCGTCGCCTCCCGCAGCGCCTCCGCCAGCTCCCGCTCCGCCTCCCCGAGCGACGGCACATCGGCAGGCGGTGCCTCCCGCACCGGCAGGCACTGCCAGACCACCTCGACATGAACATCGCCCTCGGGTCCCGCCTCGTACACCTCAGGCACCAGGCCCAGCGCGGCGCCGTGACAGACCACGGCCTCCTCCGCCTCCACCGCCCGCGCATTGAACTCCGGCGGGCCGCTCAGCCCCAGCGGATGCCCGGGCGCGGGGAGCGCCACCCGCAGCCCGGTCGCGCCCAGCGTGCGCAGTCGCCCCAGCGCCAGCGTCAGACCGACCGGCGCCGATTCGCCCGGCAGCCCTGCCACACGATGCACGGCGTCCCCGCCGACGATCGCCACAGCGGCGTCATCCGGCGCGACAAGTCCGGCAAGAAGGGCATTTCCCCAAGCGGCGAGGCGTCCTGCACGCGGTTCCATGAGCATGCCCCCACCCTAAGGACCGGACCGAGCGAATGGACGAGCCGACCGGTGGCGTAGATTTCTAGGGGGCTGCGCCCACCGGCGCGGCGGCCCGAGCCCACAGGCGTACGCGACAGCCGGAACCGGCCACACTGCAAGGGGAGACAACGCGCTCATGAGCGATGTTCTGGAGCTTCAGGACGTATCCGTGGTCCGCGAGGACCGGGCTCTGGTGGACCAGGTCTCCTGGTCGGTCAAGGAGGGCGAGCGCTGGGTCATCCTCGGCCCCAACGGTGCCGGCAAGACCACCCTGCTCAATGTCGCATCCAGCTACCTCTTCCCCAGCAAGGGCACCGCCACCGTCCTCGGCGAGACCCTCGGCACACCCGGCACCGACGTCTTCGAGCTGCGACCGCGGATCGGCATGGCCGGCATCGCCATGGCCGACAAGCTGCCCAAGCGGCAGACCGTCCTGCAGACCGTGCTGACCGCCGCCTACGGCATGACGGCCGGCTGGCAGGAGGAGTACGAGGAGGTCGACGAGCAGCGCGCCGTCGCCTTCCTCGACCGGCTCGGCATGTCCGAGTACCAGGACCGGAGGTTCGGCACCCTCTCCGAGGGCGAGCGCAAGCGCACCCTCATCGCCCGCGCCCTGATGAGCGACCCGGAGCTGCTGCTCCTCGACGAGCCCGCCGCCGGACTCGACCTCGGCGGCCGGGAGGACCTGGTCCGCCGCCTCGGCAGGCTCGCCCGCGACCCCATCGCCCCCTCCATGATCATGGTCACTCACCATGTCGAGGAGATCGCCCCCGGCTTCACCCACGTCCTGATGATCCGCCAGGGCAAGGTGCTCGCCGCCGGACCGCTCGAGCTCGAACTCACCTCCCGCAACCTCTCCCACTGCTTCGGCCTCCCGCTCGTCGTCGAGCAGGTCGGAGACCGCTGGACCGCACAGGGGCTCCCGCTGTCCTGACCCGCCCCCTCCGCGCCCTGTCCCCACCGGGACCCGCGGACCTACCATGACCATGTGAACGACATCGACGCATGGGTGTGGTGGCTCGTCGCGGCGGCAGGACTCGGTATCCCGCTCGTCATGACCGCGATGCCGGAGTTCGGAATGTTCGCCGTGGGGGCGGTTGCCGCCGCGGTCGCCTCCGGACTGGGCGCCGGCTTCGTCGTCCAGGTCCTCGTCTTCGCGGTCGTCTCGGTCGCCCTCATCGCCGTGGTACGGCCCATCGCCGCCCGGCACCGCGAGCAACGGCCCCAACTCGCCTCGGGAGTCGAGGCGCTGAAGGGCAGACAGGCCGTCGTACTGGAGCGCGTCGACGGCTCCGGCGGCCGCATCAAGCTCGCCGGCGAGGTCTGGTCCGCCCGCGCCCTGGACACCGACCGGGCCTACGAGGCCGGCCAGGAGGTCGATGTCGTCGACATCGAGGGAGCCACCGCGATCGTCATGTGACCGCGCCTCAACAGCCGTAAGATCTGCAGCCGTTAGGATCTGCCGGGAGCGCCGAAGGCGAAGCAGCGGAGAAGGGGTACGGGGAAGCGACGATGGAACCGGTCATCATCGTTCTGATCATCCTGGTGGTGTTGGTCTTCATCGCCCTGATCAAGACGATCCAGGTCATCCCGCAGGCCAGCGCGGCCATCGTCGAGCGCTTCGGCCGCTACACACGCACCCTCAACGCGGGACTGAACATCGTCGTCCCGTTCATCGACACCATCCGCAACCGCATCGACCTGCGAGAACAGGTCGTCCCGTTCCCACCGCAGCCGGTCATCACCCAGGACAACCTGGTCGTCAACATCGACACGGTCATCTACTACCAGGTGACCGACGCCCGCGCCGCCACCTACGAAGTCGCCAGCTACATCCAGGCCATCGAGCAGCTCACCGTCACCACCCTGCGCAACATCATCGGCGGCATGGACCTGGAGCGCACCCTCACCTCCCGCGAGGAGATCAACGCCGCCCTGCGCGGCGTCCTCGACGAGGCCACCGGCAAGTGGGGCATCCGCGTCAACCGCGTCGAGCTGAAGGCCATCGAGCCGCCCACCTCCATCCAGGACTCGATGGAGAAGCAGATGCGCGCCGACCGCGACAAGCGCGCCGCCATCCTCCAGGCCGAAGGCGTCCGGCAGTCCGAGATCCTGCGCGCCGAGGGCGAGAAGCAGTCCCAGATCCTGCGCGCCGAGGGCGAGGCCAAGGCAGCCGCCCTGCGCGCCGAGGGCGAGGCCCAGGCCATCCGCACCGTCTTCGAGTCCATCCATGCGGGCGACCCGGACCAGAAGCTGCTCTCCTACCAGTACCTGCAGATGCTGCCGAAGATCGCCGAGGGCGACGCCAACAAGCTGTGGATCGTCCCCAGCGAGATCGGCGACGCCCTCAAGGGCCTGTCGGGTGCGATCGGCAACTTCGGCCCGATGGGCGGCGGTCCCGGCACCGGCGGCGCCAACGGAGGCGGCACCGTCCCGGCGCAGGAACGCCGCGAGAAGCCGTCCATCGACTGACCGGCACCCGCGGACGCCTTACGCCGCGTCAAGCGCCAGCCACTCCGGCAGCGCCTCCCGGTCCTCCCGGGCCAGCGCCAGCAGCATCGCATCCGCGGGCGTCGGCTCGAACGGCTGCCGCAGCAGCGGCATCCCCGCCTGCTCCGGAGTCCGGTTCGCCTTGCGGTGATTGTCCTCCGCACACGACGCCACCGTGTTCAGCCAGCTGTCCTGCCCGCCCTGCGACCGCGGCACCACATGGTCCACGGTCGTCGCCCGCCGGCCGCAGTAGGCGCACCGGTGCCGGTCCCGGACCAGCACACCACGCCTCGACCACGGCGCCCGTCTTCGGAACGGCACCCGTACGTAGTGGCAGAGCCTGATCACCCGGGGCGCCGGTATGTCGACCGCGGCTCCGCGCATCCGCAGTTCGGGGTGGGCCTGCTCGACCACGGCCTTGTCCTGAAGCACCAGAACGACGGCTCGGTTGAGCGTCACCGTCGACAGCGGCTCGAAGCTCGCGTTCAGTACCAGCGTGTCCCGCATACCAGCCCACCTCCCGTGCGCACCGGCCCACCCCCTGGCGGGCTGGAACAACTCTGGCCGGGCACGCCGAGATGGACAACGCAATATCTGCTGCTCCACGGGGGGTGACCCCCGCGGCCCCCGGCAACAAAAATGCCCGTCCCTGATCGATTCCAAGACCAGGGACGGGCAAACGTTCCGTGAACGCTCGGTTGGTGCTCAGCCCCCGGCGGGCACCTCGTACTCGCCGATGAGCTGCGCCCGCGCAAGCGTGTGGAAGCGCAGATTGAAGCCGACGGCCGCCGGGGTCGCCTCCGCGTCCGGACCGAGCTTCTCCTGGTCCACGGCGTACACCGTGAACACATAGCGGTGCGGACCGTCCCCGGGCGGCGGCGCGGCCCCGCCGAAGTCCCTGGAGCCGTAGTCGTTGCGGGCCTGGACGGCACCCTCCGGCAGGCCCTCGAACGTGCCGCTGCCCGCTCCCGCCGGCAGCTCGGTCACCGACGCCGGGATGTCGAACACCACCCAGTGCCAGAACCCGCTGCCCGTGGGGGCGTCAGGGTCGTAACAGGTCACGGCGAAGCTCTTCGTCCCGGGCGGAAAGCCCTCCCACCGCAGCTGCGGCGAGGTGTTCCCGGCCGCGTGGACCTGAGCGTCCTTGAGCGTCGCACCCTCCTCGACGTCCTTACTCGTCACCGTGAACGACAGTACGGGCGGATGGAAGTCGTGGGGGAGCGGACGCCGCTCGAGCTCGGTCACCTCGGTACCTCCTGATCGGGTTCGGTCGGTCCGCACCCGAGCCTAGAACCAGTTGCGCTTGCTGCCGACCTCGGACAGCCACTGGTTGAGGTACCCCGCCCAGTCGGTCGCCTGATAGTCGTCCAGCCCGACCCGGAACGAGCGGAACGTGTCGCTGCCCTCGCTGAACAGCCCCGGCTTCTTGTCCATCTCGAGGACGACGTCCATCTCCCGCTCGTCGGCCACGAAGCTCAGCTCGACCTGGTTCAGCCCGCGGTACTGCTGCGGCGGGAAGAACTCGATCTCCTGGTAGAACGGCAGCTTCTGCCGGGTCCCGCGGATGTGGCCGCGCTCCATGTCGGCGTTCTTGAACCGGAAGCCCAGCTGGATGAACGCGTCCAGGATCGCCTTCTGCGCCGGCAGCGGGTGCACGTTGATCGGGTCCAGGTCACCCGAGTCCACCGCCCGCGCGATCTCCAGCTCGGTGGTGACACCGATGTGCATCGCGCGCAGCGCCTGCCCGTCGATCATCGTGATCGGCGTCTCCCACGGGATCTCCAGCCCGAACGGCACGGCGTGCACCGCGTTCGCCTGGAGCTCGAAGGCCCCGCCGAGCCGCGACTTCGTGAACTCGATGTCCTGCTTGTACTCCTGGTCGCCGCTCTCCACCTCGACCCTGGCCTGCAGACCGACCGACAGCCCCTCGATCTGCTGGTTCACGGAACCGCCCTGGATCCGTACCTCACCCTGGACGACACCACCCGGAACGACGTTGACTTCGTTCAGCACCGTCTCGACCGAAGCCCCGCCGGCCCCCAGGCTCGCGAGCAGCTTCTTGAACGCCATGTCTCTTCCTCCAGGCTTACGTGTGGACCCTTGACCCCTACAAACGCGATCCGGCCGTGGCCGGTTCCGTGCCTCACTCTGGCAATCGGGCCGCGGTCCGACCACCCCACCGCACTCACCCGACTGCACTACGCTCGGACGGCATGATCGCGACCCCCGACCGTACGCCCCTGCCCAGGGAGTTCTTCGACCGGCCCATCCTCGAGGTGGCGCCCGATCTCCTGGGCCGCATCCTCGTGCACACCACCCCGGATGGTCCGATCGCCCTCCGTCTCACGGAGGTGGAGGCGTACGACGGTGAGAACGACCCCGGCTCGCACGCCTACCGCGGGCGCACGGCCCGCAACGACGTGATGTTCGGTCCCCCCGGACACGTGTACGTCTACTTCACCTATGGCATGTGGTTCTGCATGAACCTTGTCTGCGGCCCCGACGGCCGGGCCAGTGCCGTACTCCTGCGCGCGGGCGAGATCACCGAGGGCGCAGAGCTGGCCCGAACCCGTCGACTCTCGGCCCGAAACGACAAGGAACTGGCCAAAGGCCCCGCCCGCCTCGCCACCGCCCTCGGCGTGGACCGCTCTCTGAACGGCACCGACGCATGCGCCGCCGAAGACGCCCCCCTCAGGATTCTGTCCGGCACTCCCGTGCCCCGTGACCAGGTGCGCAACGGACCGCGTACGGGTGTGTCCGGTGACGGGGGCGTTCATCCGTGGCGCTTCTGGATCGCCGACGACCCGACCGTGAGCCCGTACCGGGCCCATATGCCGAGGCGGCGCAGAAGTTGACGTGCCCTTGAGGGGCGCGTAATGTAGCCCGAGCCGCTGAACCGGGTACGGCAATCGTCTGCAGCCGGAGCGGCCAACCCACTACCTACGACCACCCCTCGACGGGGCGGATTTCGGTGTGCCCGCATGCCTGAATTCGGTTCGCGAGACTCGATTATGAGTTGCCGGGGGAAATGGGCTAGCGTAGTGAATGTCGAAAGACGGCAGGACGGAAGTCCGGCGGTCACGACAATCCCGCCGACTGGGAATCGGATCGAGAAAAGGT